>JAITMV010000248.1 GCA_031277295.1 Burkholderiaceae bacterium
GATTTGCGCCAGCGGTTGAAGGCGCTGACCGCGGGTAAAGGCCCGGACGTCATCTATGATCCCGTTGGCGGCCCCTATACCGAACCGGCATTTCGCTCTATCGCTTGGCGCGGTCGACATCTGGTCATCGGCTTCGCGGCGGGCGACATCCCTGCCATCAGAATCAATCTGGCGTTGGTCAAAGGCGCCAGCATCGTTGGTGTGTTCTGGGGCGATTTCGCGCGCCGCGAGCCGCAAGCCAACGCCGCCATGATGGAGGAGTTGATGCAATGGTACGCGCAGGGCAAGATCAAACCCGTCATCGACGTCCAAATGCCGATGAGCGAGTTGAAAGCCGCCTACGCGCGCATGGCCTCGCGCGCCGTCATGGGCAAGCTGGTGCTGGTGAATTGAGGTTGAGGCAACGCCGAGGGCTGCCTGCCAGCAAGAGGCAGCCGATAAAATCAGGAGTTGAGAGCCTGTGAAGCAGGCTTTTGGCCCGTTACCCCGCTTGGAACCATCCCCATGAACGTCGAACAAGCCCGCTTCAACATGATTGAGCAGCAGATCCGCCCCTGGGACGTGCTCGACGCTCACGTGCTGGAACTGCTGGCCGTGGTACAACGCGAAGATTTCGTGCCGTCTGCGCACCGTGACTTGGCCTTTGCCGATCTGGAGGTTCCGCTGAGTAATGACCCGGCACTGATCGCCGCCGGCCAGGTCATGCTGCCGCCACGCGTGGAGGCCCGTATGCTGCAAGACCTGGAGGTTGCCAAGCACGAGAAGGTGCTGGAAATTGGCGCCGGTTCGGGCTTCATGGCCGCTTTGCTCGGTCACCGTGCGCAACGCGTGCTGACGCTGGAGATCGACACCGATATGGCGCACACCGCCTACACCAACCTGCAACGCGCCGGCTCGATGAATGTCGAGGTGCGGGCTGCCGATGGAGCAAGCGCCAATTTGTCGAGCGACGGGCCGTTTGATGTCATCGTGTTGTCGGGATCGGTAGCGCAATTGCCTGAACATTTGATGAATTTGCTCAAGCCCGGCGGTCGCTTGATGGCCATCGTCGGCGAAGAACCGGTAATGCGTGCTACCTTGGTGCGTCAGGGCAACGGCGGCCGTGTCATTACCGAGCCGTGGGACACCGGCGCGCCACGGCTGTTGAACTTTCCTGAGCCACGGCGCTTTCGTTTCTGAACGCGCCCCATCGCCACGGCGGAATATGCGGGCTGAGGGAGCCGGCGGCCTGATTAAGTGCGCTCAGCTTCCGTTTCCGACACGCCCAGCCAACGCTCCAGCAGTTCAGGTCGCTGCATGAGTTCTTCGCTGGCTGCCTGATGAACGATGCGGCCGCGCTCCACGATGATGGCGTTTTGCGCAATGGGCAGAATTTGGTGGGCGTGCTGCTCAACCAGGATCACGGCCATGCGGCCTTCGCGCGCCAGACCAGCGATGATGCCTAGCAGTTCGTGGGCGATCAACGGTGCCAATCCTTCTAGTGGTTCGTCGAGCAGCAGCAATTTGGGGTTGAGCATCAGCGCGCGGCCAATGGCCAGCATCTGCTGTTCGCCGCCGGAAAGCTGGTTGCCCATGTTGGCGCGGCGCTCTCGCAAGCGCGGAAACATGTCGTAGATGCGCGCTAAGTTCCATTCGCCGGGACGTGACACGACGGTGAGGTTTTCTTCCACCGTGAGAGAGGCGAAGATGTCGCGCTCCTGCGGCACCCAACCTAGGCCGGCGCGGGCGCGCAGGTGGCTGGGCAAGCCGGTTATGTCACGTCCGTCAAAACGTAGGCTGCCGCGCGTTTGCCGGGTCGCGCCCATCAAGGTGGCCAGCAGCGTGGTTTTGCCCATGCCGTTGCGTCCTAGCAGGGCCAGGCTGGCGCCCTCGGCGAGCTGAAAGGAGATGTCCTCCAGCACTGTGGCCGAGCCGTAGCCGGCCCACAGTCCTTGTGCTTGTAGCAAGTCAGCCACGCGCCGCCTCTCCCAGATAAACTGCTTTGACTTGGCGGTCGGCGGCAATCTCAGCCGGTTCGCCTTCGGTCAGGATGGCGCCGTTGACCAAGACGGTGATGCGCTCTGCGAAGCGGAACACGAGGTCCATGTCGTGTTCGATCAGCATGATCGTTACCGAGCGCGGCAACTCGGCGATGGTTTCGAACAGTTCGCGGCTTTCGCCGCTCGGTACTCCGGCGGCTGGTTCGTCAAGCAACAAGACGCTGGGCTGCACGGCCAGCGCCAGCGCGATTTCGATCAGGCGCTGACGGCCATACGCCAGATCGCGCGTGCGCCGGTGTGCAACGTCGAGCAGGCGCAGCCGTTGCAGCAGCAGGGCGGCGGTGTCGATGGCCTCGGCGTGCGCGCCGACCGGACGCCATAGACGGTGGGCCAAGCCCATGCGCTCGCACACCGCTAGCGTGACTGATTGCAGCACCGTCAGGTCGGCAAACAAGCGATTGATCTGGAACGTGCGCGCGAGTCCTTGCGCGACCCGGCGATGTTGCGGCAGGCGGCTTATGTCCTGGCCGCGCAGCGTGACCGTGCCGGAGGTTGGCGCCAGAAAACCGGTCAGCAGGTTGACGAGCGTGGTTTTACCCGCACCGTTGGGGCCGATCAGGGCATGGCGCGCACCTTCGGCGACGTTCAGGCTGACCTCGTTGGTGGCGACGAAGCCGCCGAAGCGCTTGAGCAGGCGGTCGGTTTGCAGCGCCATCATGTGCGCGACCCCGGTTTGAAAGCGGCAACGCGGCGCAGCAGCCCCATCAGTCCATCGCGCGCGAATAGCACCACGGCGATCAGCACCCAGCCGAGCCAGAACTGCCAGTACTGCGGGTTGATGTCGGCCAGCAGGTGATGCGTGGTCATGAATACTATTGCTCCCAGCAGGCCACCGTACAGGCTGCCGGTGCCGCCCAGCACCAGAATCAGCAGCAGTTCCGCCGAGCGCGAGAAGCTGAACACGTCGATTGACACGAACTGCGTCGTTTGCGTCAACAGCGCGCCGGCGACGCCTGCATAGACCGCACCGATGGTGTATACGGTGACCAGACGCTGGTTCAGCGGCGTGCCCAGCGCCGGCATACGCGCCGCATTCAGCCGGATGCCGTGCAGCGACAGGCCAAATGGCGAATGCACGATGCGCCGCGCCAGCCAGAACATCACGAACAGTACCGCCACGGTGTAAACGTAGGCCGTCTTGCCGTAAAGGTCGAACGCGAACAGACCCAGTAGCGGCTGCACTTCCACGCCTTGCAAGCCATCGACGCCGCCGGTGATGGCGGTCGCTTTGTTGGCGATCACGTAGAGCATGGAGGCCACGCCCAGCGTAACCATCAGCCGTGTCAGATCGGCGCCGCGCAGCACAAGAAAGCTGCTGACGAAGCCGGCTGTGCCGGCTGCAACGCCAGCGGCAGCCAGCCCTAGCAGCGGATCACCCCAGCCGGCGCGTGCGAGCAGGCCGCTGGCATAAGCGCCGAGGCCGAAAAAGGCGGCATGGCCCAGAGAGACGATGCCGGCGTAGCCCAGAATCAGATCGAGTGACAGCGCGAACAGCGCCGTGATGGCGATCTGCGATAGCAGCGCCAGATCGTCCGGAAACACGAACCAGGCCAGCACCGGCACGCACCAGAAGAGGTATTCGGGCAGGCGCCAGCGCGCGGCGTCGCGCAGTCTGCCGGCGTCGAAGTCGGCGGCAGGCGCGGTGGAATTCGGCGCTGAAGTCATGCCGCTGCTCATTTGGCCGCCGTGCGCCCGAACAAGCCCTGGGGCCGAAAGATCAGCACCAGCACCATCACAGCGTAAATTATGAATGGGCCGATTTGCGGTACGTAGTATTTACCGGCCACGTCCAGAACCCCGATCAACAGGGCTGCGTATAGCGAGCCTTGGATGTTGCCGCCACCTCCGACGGCGACGACGATTAGGAAATAGACGATGTAGCGCACCGGAAACTCCGGGTCCAACCCCAGCATTTCGATGCCCAAAGCGCCGCCCAGCCCGGCCAGCGCCGAGCCGAGGGCGAAGCTCAGCACGAACACCCGATCCACGTCCACCCCCAAGCCGCGCGCCGCGCGTCGGTTATCGACCGCCGCACGCAAGCTGGCGCCAAAGCGCGTGCGCGCCACCAGCCACTGCAAGCCAACTGCCAGCGCCAGGCCAACGGCGATCAGCAGCAGCCGGTAAACCCCCATGTCCAGCCCTGGCAGATGAATCTGGCCCATCAGAAAGGCCGGCAGTTGCAGCGGCTGCTGCTGCGAGCCGAACAGATAGGTGGCCGACGACATGGCAACGAACACCAGGCCGATGGAAAACAGCACCTGATCCAGATGCGACGCGGCGTACAAGCGCCGGTACAGCAACCGCTCCAGAATCACCCCGGCGGCGGCGGCGGCCAGCGCCGCCAGCGGTAACGCGGCCAAAAACGGCAGCCCTGCGCGCTGCGACAACACGACGCAGACGTAGCCCCCGAGCATGGCAAACGCGCCGTGGGCCAGATTGATGAAGTTCATCAGACCCAGGGTGACCGATAGACCGACGCTGATGAGAAACAGCAACATCCCCGTGGCGATGCCGTCGAACAGCACGGTCATCATGGCATCCGCTCCGAGAGCCTATGAATAAACCCGCCGCGGACGGTCACTCCTTACCCGGATCGGCGAAGTTGGCAAACGAGTCGAACTCGACGTTTTGCAGCTTGCCGTCGAGCTTTTCGACCTTGCGGATGTAGATGGTCTGTACCACGTCGCGGGTGTTCGGGTCGATGGTGATCGGTCCGCGCGGGCTGGTCCACTTCAGGCCCTTGGCGGCGGCGATGAACTTGTCGGCTTCGGCGTTACCGCCGGTCTTGGTCAGCGCCAGGTCGATCAATTGCATTCCGTCGTAGCCGCCCACCGCCATGAAGTTGGGCCGGTCTTTCGGATAGGCTTTGGCGTAGGCCGCCGTGAACGCGGCGTTCTCGGGCGACTGATGCGATTCGGCATAGTGAAACGAGGTTACCAGGCCGAGTGCCGAATCGCCGATGGCGTCGATGATGTCTTCCTCGGTCAGGTCGCCGGGAGCAATCAGTTTGATGCCGTCTTGCGCCAGCCCGCGCTCGTTGAAGCCTTTCAGGAAAGCCACGGTGCCCGCGCCCGGCGGAAGAAAGTTGAACACCGCATCCGGTTTCGCGTCTTTGATGCGTTGCAAGAAGGGGCCGTAATCTGGATTGGTGACTGGTACCTTGACCTCGCCCACGATCTGACCGCCAGCGGCGGTGAAAGTCTTCTTGAATTGTCCGCCGGCATCGTAGCCGGGGCCGTAGTCGGCGATCAGGATGAACACCTTCTGGATGCCATTTTTGGCTGCCCAGGCGGCAATTGGCGCCGAGTTCTGCGGCAGCGTCATCGACACGCGCACGATGTTGGGCGACTTGGTGGTGATGGACGAGGTGGCGGCGTTCATCACCACCATGGGTTTTTGGGCCTGGGTAGCGATGGGCGCGACCGCAAAAGCCGACGGCGTGAGACCAAAGCCGGCCAGAATATCGACCTTGTCCTTGACTACCAGTTCCTGCGCCAGCCGCTTGCTGACGTCGCCAGCGGTACCGGGGCTATCGTCTTTCAATACGATTTCGGCCTTGCGCCCTCCCACCATGCCGCCATGCGCGGCAAGATACAGATCAACCCCGTGTTGGATCTGCTTGCCGTAGGCGGCGAACGGCCCAGACATCGGCACCAACAGGCCAATCTTCAGCGGATCAGCGGCCCAAGCGCCGCCAGCGGCGGCCAAAGCGACCGCGAGTGCGGCCAAACGGGATTTGAGGTTCATGTTGAAATTGTCTCCTGCATGGATGTGGAATATCGAAAAATTTCAAATAGTTTATGCGATGCCTCAGCCAGTTCCATGCGACGGAAAGCATCCTTGGGAAGCTCTGAACAAGCCTGTCGCGGCTGGCGCATCGCCGAATCCGGCGATGCGCCAGCCGCGATAGATTTGTTCAGAGGGTCCTTAACACGAGAACCCAGATTATCCGAAGACGAAGTCCTGATAGTCAAGCGAGTGGCCGCCGAAGATTCCCACGCTGTCGTCTCCAAAGCGGATAGTCGTCATGAACGGAACCCCCATGAAGATGGTCTCCGTGATGTTGCTGCCTTTCCAGGTCGCGAAGTTGGCGGCGGTGACGCCCTTGACAACGGCGGAAAGATCAATGACGTCCTCATTGCCAGTGCTGTCGCCAAAACCGAAAATGAGGTCGTTCACGGCGCCGCTCGAATCCGCCTCGAAGACAAACCTGTCGTTGCCGGCGCCGCCGGAAAGTACGTCGCCGCCAGCGCCACCATTGAGAATGTCATTGCCGTCCTCGCCATTGAGAGCATCGCTGCCCGAGTCACCGTAGAGTTCGTCTACGCCGGTGCTGCCCCAGAGCTTGTCGTCGCCTGCGTTGCCCCAGAGCTTGTCGTTGCCTTCGTCGCCGATGAGTTCGTCCTTGCCGTTTTCTCCCCAAAGAAAGTCATTGTCGACACCGCCGCGAATAAAGTCATCGCCGTTATTGCCGTGCAATCGATCAATGCCCCAGTCGCCGAACAGCCGGTCATTGCCATCGCGGCCGTTGAAGGTGTCATTACCGTTGTTGCCAATCAGAACGTTGGCCGCCTGGTTGCCAGTCAAAATGTCGTCACCTGAGCCGCCGTTGGCATTTTCGATCAGGGAACGCTGATCGTTGTTGAACAGATAGGCGTTGTAGACATTGCCGGCCGCGTAATGCCCATTTCCCTGATAGACCTGCTGCGCAGTCGAAAACAGTGACGAGGCGCCGGGATTGAGGTCTATATTCAGGTTGGTGGTGTAGTTGGACAGATCGTAGGTGTCTGTGCCGCCACCGTCCCAGGTGGTCTGGAATATCTTGTTAGCGCCTGGCTTGATCTGTCCGGCGCCGTTAATGAACGCCTGCCCGGTGGTTGTGCTCCAGGTATAGATGGTGTCGCTGCTGTAGGTGTTGTAGTTCGCGCCGTACAGTGTCTGCAAGGCCAGAATGTCATTGGCCATGTAGGTTGTCGACTGTCCATACACCTCACCCGTAAGCGTCCCTGCGGTGGACCCTTGATAGCTCTTGTAGCTCATTATGGAGTATTCCGTGCTGTCGTGCGCAGCGGGCAACAAAACTCCAAAAGAACCGTTTGCTTCATGGGGATGTTTCAGACCCATCGCGTGGCCGAATTCATGCAGCGCAGATCGAAACTCGTAATTACCTGCTTTCGCAATTGAATAATTATATTTTGTCCCAATCCAGATATCTCCGCCTTGCTCCCAGTTGGCTGGAGGCGATCCATAAGCGGTCGGGTCGGCTAAAGACGATTGCGCTACCATGATGTCAGCATGATTCGTTCCGGCATGCTGAAGCTTGGCGTTGGTATATTGCATGATCAGGCTGGCAGCATGAGTGATCGCCGACTGAAACTGAACGGGTGCTTGAGCAAAATTCGTCTTCGGCTCATTGTACCCCGCAGGATATGAGTAGTCGCTTGGAGAATCAGGAAAACTATAGGTGATGAAGCCATCCCATTTGGTGCCATACAGCAATCCATCAATTTCCCGATTTCCAGTTTTACTTGCAGGTTTAGAAGTAGCCATTCATGTTTCCTTTCAAGGTTGTTTTGTGAAAAAAACCCGAATCCGTGGCCCAAAAAGTGAAAGTGTTTCCCTTCACGGTCTGCCGGATGTATACGGCACGCAATCGTTGTACACCATCCCACGCAGGCGGGAACTGCGCGGGGATGGAACGATGGGAAGGAAGGAGACTCTCAGAAGGTGTGAATAAATTCGGCGCGTTTTGGCGACATGAGCGAGCGTGACGGATTTGTTCATACCCTCTCAGGGTGAAGGGCTTTCCTATCTTGAGGTCATGGATTCAGGATAAAAGCTTCGGATGCTACGACACGGCCGGCATCCAGAAGCGCCTGAGGAGTAAAAACTCCTCAAGCCGATATTTCCACAACGATGACACCTTGTAAAGGGTGCCTGCTGACGCTTTCGCGGTTATTGTTTTTCAATCATATTACAAACAACGTACTATTCGTCAAGCAAGGCGGGCGCAGACTGTTTGTTTTAATTTGTATGCGAAGTAACAATTGGTTTTTGTCGTTGCTTATGAAGAAATTTTAAAACACGAAATTTTTCTTTTTTCTAAGATAACTTATTGATTCATTGT
>JAITMV010000154.1 GCA_031277295.1 Burkholderiaceae bacterium
GGGCCGGAACGCCACTTCATGCACCGTCCGCGCGCCGCGCGTGGTCAAGGCGAACAGCCGCGCCGCATCGGGCGCGCAGTCGCGCATGAAGGCGGGCCAATCGGCATGGCGGCGCACCGGCGCGTATTCGTGATAGTCCAGCCCAGCGCGACGTAGGTGCCGGTCGTCCATCGCAAAACCCAGCGGCTCGATCAAGTGCAGCGTACAGCCGGTGTTGGCCGCCAGCCGGATCACGTTGCCGGTGTTGGGCGGAATTTCGGGCTCGACCAAGACGATGTGGAACATACGAATGACAAATGACCCGCTTCGCCAAATGTGTCATTTGCGCACCGCGGGCGCGGTAACTTTCCATTTGTCATTGTCTCCCCTCGTCCGTGCGCGCAAAGGCAATGGCGATGATATGCGACACGCCGGCAGCGCGCAGCGCCAGGGCAGCTTCGCGCAGGCTCGCGCCGGTGGTCATCACGTCGTCGACCAGCGCGACGCGATGGCCCGACAGTGCTGCGGCGCGGCGCGGATCGACGGCAAAAGCGCCGCGCACGTTTTTCAACCGCTCGGCACGCGACAAACCGCGTTGGGGCGGATCGTGGCGTATGCGCAGCAGCAGGCCGTCGCGCACACGCCGAGCCAGCAGATGCCGTGCCAGCAACTGCGCCGGGTTGTAGCCACGCTCTGCCAGACGCTCGGCCGAATGCGGCATGGGCAGCACATCATCAACCGCGGCCAGCGCCTGCGCCACGCCGGGTGCGGCGGCTAGCAAAGCGGCCAGCGGAGCGGCCATGCCGGGGTCTTGCCCGAACTTGAATTGCGCGATGCAGCGCGTCCACGGCCAGCGGTAATCGGCGGCGACCAAACAACGCTCCAGCGGTGGCGGCTTGCGCAAGCAGGCGCCGCAGCGCGCCACACCATCCGGTACCGGCAACGCGCAACTCCGGCAGCGCGGCACCGGCACGGTAAAACGCGCCACGCAGCGCGAACACAACGTGGCAGCCGGCCAAGCGTGGCAGATCAGACACTGGCTGGGCCAAGCGGCGCGTTGCAGCAGACGGGTGAACATGGTGGGGGCTTTGCCTTCATGACGAAATGACGGCTCGAAGTCATGCGCCGTCAGGTGCGTCATTGATACGCAGCGAAGTCATCGCGTCATTTTCGAGCACGAAGCCACCTGTATGAAAACAACAGCGCGTTAATAAATATACTGCGTCAACCGTGACCCACGCGCCACTTCCCACCATCGACCCCGTGGCCGCCCGGCGTTGGGCGACGCGCGCGCATACACGCTCGCCCTGGTTGCACGAAGAAGTGGCGCGCCGTATGGCCGAGCGGCTGGACGTGATCCGGCTGCCGGTGCAGCGCTGGGCGCATTGGGAGCCTGTGCGCGGCGGGCTGGCGGGCCATGAACTGGTGGCGGCGCACTATCCGCGGGCGGAGGTTTTCCGGGTCTGCGCACACCCCGGCAGCGCATCGCCTGCGATTCAAACGGCGGCAATACCGTGGTGGCGACGCTGGTCGGGCGCTCATCTTGCGGCACCGTCTGCCACAGTGCCCGCGCCGCCCGATGAGAGCGTGCAACTGGTGTGGGCCAATATGCTGGCGCACCAGAGCGCCGACCCGATGGCGCTGCTGGCTGACTGGCACCAGGCGCTGGTAGTGGACGGCTTTGTCATGTTTTCGTGCCTCGGCCCCAACACCTTGCGCGAATTGCGCGCGCTGTACGCCGCCCAAGGCTGGCCGCCACCGACGCAGGAGTTCGCCGACATGCACGATTGGGGTGATCGGTTGCTCGCCGCCGGTTTTGCCGAACCGGTGATGGACATGGAACTCCTCACACTCACCTACGACACGTCGGCGCGATTGCTGGCCGATCTGCGCGAACTGGGCCGCAACCAGCACCCCGACCGTCACGGCGCGCTGCGCACCCCGGCCTGGCGCCAGCGGCTCGAACGCGCCATGCACGAGCATCTGCGCGCGCCCGGCGGCGGACCAATGCGCTTGAGTTTTGAGTTGATCTACGGCCACGCGCTCAAGATCGCACCGCAGCACATCGCCCTGCCACAAACCACCGTGTCGCTGGAAGCAATGAGGCAACAATTGCGTCAACGCCACAAAAACCCGTCATGACATGAACGACCGTCGTCAAACACTCAAGACCATCGTTTCCTGCGCTTTATTTACAAGCGCGGGCGCTTTTGTCAGCGCCTGCTCGCGGCGCTTTCATGGTATTGACATCACCGGCGCCAACTACGCCAGCGACTTTCATCTGACCGATTTCGACGCTCAGCCGCGCGCGCTGAGCGACTTCAAAGGCAAAGTGGTGGTGCTGTTTTTCGGCTACGTGCATTGCCCCGACGTTTGCCCGACGACGCTGAGTGACCTCAGACTGCTCAAGGAAAAGCTTGGCGCCGACGGCGACAAATTGCAGGTATTGTTCGTCAGCGTCGACCCCGAGCGCGACACGCCCGAGGTGCTAAAGACCTACATGACCGTGTTTGACTCCAGCTTTCTGGGCCTGTACGCCGGCTCAGCCGACAAGCTGGCCGCGCTGGCGCGCGAGTTCAAGATTTATTACAAAAAAGTCGAAGGCAAAACGCCGGCCAGCTATACCGTCGATCACACCGCCAGCAGCTATATCTACGACCCTCAAGGCCGACTGCGCCTGTCCAGCCGCTACGGCACGCCGGTTGATGAAGTACTCGAGGACGTGAAGCGGCTGCTGGCGGGCGACTGAGAGTTGCTCGGCGTTTAGCGTAAAGCCTCTTTCGGCGCGGACGCCTCATCAAAAACCCGCCCCCGCTAAACGCTGGGTGGTTTGCCGCTACCATTGCCCCATCATGCGGTGGGAAGGCAATCGTCAATCCGACAATATCGAAGACCGGCGCGGCCAGAGCTATGGCGGCGGTGGAATGCTGGGCGGACGCGGCATCGGCGTCGGCGCCATCGTGGTCGCGCTGGTGGCTTGGGGCGTGTTTGGTGTTGATCCGCTGACCACCCTCAGCGTATTGACTGGCGCCGACCCACAGACCGGGCAGCCCACGCCGACGGCGTATCAATCCTCGCCGCAAGAAGAACGCCAAGCCGCTTTCGTCTCCACCATACTGGCCAACACAGAAGACGTGTGGGCGCCGATCTTCCAGCAGGCCGGCGCGCGCTACGCGCCCCCAAAGCTGGTGCTCTACAGCGGCGCCACGCCGACAGCCTGCGGCGCCGGTCAAGCGGCGATGGGGCCGTTTTACTGCCCGCTCGACCAAAGGGTATATCTGGACATGGGCTTTTTCGACGCCATGAAGCGTCAACTCGGCGCGCCCGGCGAGTTCGCGCAGGCCTACGTCATCGCGCACGAGGTCGGCCACCACGTGCAAAAACTCCAGCGCACTACCGACCAGGTGGATGCCGCCCGCTCGCGCCTGAATCAAGCGCAGCAAAACGCCCTGTCGGTACGGCTGGAGTTGCAGGCCGACTGCTACGCCGGCGTCTGGGCCAACCATTCGCAGCAAGCCAAGCATTGGCTGGATCAGCAGGACATCGCCTCGGCCATGAACGCGGCGCGTCAGATCGGCGATGACACCTTGCAAAAACAAAGCCAGGGCTACGCCGTGCCCGACAGCTTCACCCACGGCAGCAGCGCCCAGCGGCAACGCTGGTTCATGCGCGGCTATCAAAGCGGCAGCGTGGAGCAGTGCGATACGTTTGGAGCGCGCGAGCTTTGATCAGAGCCTGTGAATGAATTCAGCGCGTGGCGAGCAGGCCGTGGGAACGTGTCCGATTTTCTAGTGTCCTGTGTTATAGCGAACATTTGCTTGCGACGAGCGGGCGCGTTTGGCGGCATGAGCGGGCGTGATGAATTTATTCACAGGCTCTCAGACAACCGCTGCTCCGTCATGCGGGCTTCATCTTCCACGGGTTAATCACCTTGACGCCCGCGGCTTGAAAAGGCACGGCGTCCCGCGTGGCGACGGCATACCCATAGACCAAGGCAGTTGCCGCGATGCAGGCGTCGGCGGTTTCAACGACTTTGCCGACGGCGCGGGCCTTCGCTGTCAATTGAGCATAGACATTCGTGCACGCCATATCAAACGCCAACACGCGCCCCTCGAACAAAGGCAGTATCCGTTGCTCCAAACTTTCATGCAAAACCGTCCGCCGCTTTCCCGCAGGCAGCAGCGCTACGCCAGCGCGCAGTTCGGCCACGGTCATCGCCGACAGCCAGAGCGTGTCCAATGGTTGCGAATTAATCCATTCACCAATGCGAGCGTCGGGCACAGGGCGCATCGGCTCGGAAACCACATTGGTAACGAGCAGGATCATTCAAAACTCGCCGCACGGGCCGAGGATTTATCGCGCGCACTTTCGAAGATGGCGAATTCTTCATCGGTCAGCTTGACCTTGCGGCCAATTTCGGCCAACAGCGTCCCCAACTTGACCCGCGCTCCCGGCTCGCTCGGTTGCGGCAGCACGGCTGAGGCCAGAATGCTGCGCGCCTCGGCTTCGGTGCTGCGGTTATGGATGGCCGCCCGCACGCGCAGCGCGCGGTGTACCTCATCGGGTAGGTTTCTTACCAAAACTTGTGCCATGTTCCACTCCTGCAATCAGCTATCAATGATCCTAGTGCCTAGACACTAGAAACCACTAGAAACCGCAGTTGAACGCGCCCGAGCAGGTTGTCATCGGGTGGGCTGGCAAGGCGCGAGGACGCCGCTTCAGCTACTGCCTGCAAGGACGAGCAACTCCACCAGCCCACCAGAGGGCGGCCTGATCGGGTGCGTAGCGCGCTCATCTAAAAGGTGACGGTCATCGAAGCCACGAAAGCCAACATTCATGCGAGTTTCCTGAAGATAACAACCAGCGGGCTGCAGTTTCTAGGATGATAGCAATGTATACAAATTCATGTGGGTTGCGCCGGAGTGCGACAATACTTGATTAATGACTTCCTCTGACTCCCCCCTCTCCTTCGCCGCGCTGGCGCTGGCCGATCCGCTCAAGCGCGCGGTGGCCGAAATGGGCTACACCGCCATGACGCCCATTCAGGCCCAGGCCATTCCCGTGGTACTGGCCGGCCAAGACGTGATGGGCGCGGCTCAGACCGGCACCGGCAAGACCGCCGCCTTCTCGCTGCCGTTGCTGCAACGCCTGCTCAAGCACGAGAACCCGTCGCTGTCGCCGGCCCGTCATCCGGTGCGCGCGCTGGTGCTGCTGCCCACGCGCGAGTTGGCCGATCAAGTGGCGCAGCAAGTCAAGCTGTACGCCAAGCACACCCAGTTGCGCAGTGCGGTGGTATTCGGCGGCATGGACATGAAGCCGCAGACCGAAGAGCTGCGCAAAGGCGTCGAAGTGCTGGTCGCCACCCCCGGCCGCTTGCTGGATCACATCGAGGCCAAGACCGCTGTGCTGAACCAGGTTGAATATGTGGTGCTCGATGAGGCCGACCGCATGTTGGACATCGGCTTTCTACCCGACTTGCAGCGCATCCTGAGCTACCTGCCCAAAGGCCGCACCACCTTGCTATTTTCGGCCACCTTCTCGCCGGAGATCCGGCGCCTGGCGGCCAGCTATCTGCAAGACCCCGTCACCATCGAAGTGGCCCGCCCCAACGCCGCCGCGGCCACGGTGGAGCAGCACTTTTACCGAGTCGATGACGACGACAAGCGCCGTGCCGTGCGCCAGGTGCTGGCCGACCGGCAACTGCGCCAAGCGTTCGTGTTCTGCAACAGCAAGCTCGGTTGTGCGCGGCTGGCACGCGCGCTGGAGCGCGACGGCCTGAAAACCACCGCCCTGCACGGCGACAAGAGCCAGGATGAGCGACTGAAGTCGTTACAAGCCTTCAAGGACGGCAGCGTGGATTTGCTGGTCGCCACCGACGTGGCCGCGCGCGGGCTGGCCATCAAGGACGTGCCCGCCGTTTTCAACTACGACGTGCCCTTCAACGCCGAAGACTACGTCCACCGCATCGGCCGCACCGGGCGTGCCGGCGCCTCGGGACTGGCTGTCACGCTGGTCACCCGGCACGACAGCCGCCTGCTGGCCGAAGTCGAAAAACTACTCGGCAAGAAAGCCGATGTGGAACATCTCAGCTTCGAAGAAGAAAGACCGCGCGGTCGCTTCAACGACGGCCGCCGCCACTGGTCAGGCGAGCGCACCGCGCGCGAGGAATCATCACCGCGCCCCACCCAACGCCGCGCCCTGCCGACCGCCGCGCAACCCGCCGATCCCTTTTTCGACCAACCCTACCAACCCCCTGCCGAGCCGCCGGAGCAGCCGCCTGCTTGGGAACAAAACACCGCCCATCCCACCCGCCCCGGCTTGTCGGCCAACATAAAACCAAAGCGCAAAGTGGCGGCGCTGTTCAAAGGGACATGACATCCCACCCAGGCAGCGGATGAGGCATTGCCCTAATCCCGTGTGACCTTGATTTCCATCGGGTTCCAGTAGCGGCCGTTGTCGGACGGCAGTTTCCGGATGCGGTCAAAGGCGCGCAACACTGCGTTGTCCCAGGCCCTGACGCCGCTGGGCTGAATGATGCGTTGGCTGATGATCTCACCGGTCGGGCCGGTACGCACTTCAACTACCACACTCGGGTTTCCGGGCGTGCTGGTAGGAAAGTAGACGCTGTCGCGCACCAGTTTGCGAATGCGCGCGGCGTATTCAGCCGAGGGACTGGCGTTGCGCTTGTCTTGGGCGGCCGCATCGGCGCCGGCCAACTCGCTCATGCGGCGTAGCGCGTTCATGCGGCGACCGGTTTCGGCAAGTTTTTCAGCCTCGGCTTTTTTCGCTGCTTCGGCCTTGGCGAGTTGCTCCTTGCGCTGTGCTTCTTCGGCGGCTTTCTTCTCAGCCAGTTCACGTTCCTTGCGCTGGCGTTCGCGTTTTTCGGCCAGTTCCTGCTCTTTGCGCTGGCGTTCGCGCTCCGCGGCCAACTCCTTTGCCTTGCGCTGACGTTCCTCGGCCAGTTCTTTTTCCTTGCGCTCGCGCTCCGCGGCTAACCGGCGCTGCTCGGCGGCGAGTTTTTCTGCCAGGGCAATTTCGGCATCATCTTGTCCGGCTGCGACCGGCTCGGGCGGCGGCGGCGGTGGCGTTTCTTGCTCTACCGGTGGTGGTGGGGCCGGCAAGTCCGGCGGTTCGGGTGGCGGTTCGGGCGGGGGCGGTTCGGGTTCCGCGGCGGCTTGCTCCACGGTGGGCGACCACAACTCCGCCTCCACCGCTAGGTCTTGCGGCTGCTGGTTCCATCGCAGGCCCCAGGTGAGAGCGACGATCAGCAACAGATGCGCCGCCAACGCCACTATGATCGACGGCGTCAAGCCGCCGGGACGGGGCGGATCAAGCGGGTTGTGCTGCGCGAAAGGTGAGGAACTCATTTGCCCGTTGCGCGTTATTTGAACCGCGATATGCGCAATCCAAGGCGTCTGCCCACGGCTCTAGCGTCTTGAGTTGGCGCCTGTGAGTAACTCATTTCACCGCCAAGCCCACGCGTTTGACGCCCGCCTCATGCATGAGTTCCACCATGCGAACCACCTGCTGGTAACGCAACTGGCTGTCGGCGGCGATCATGACAGGCAAGTCGGGCTGGACCGCCAGCGCTTGTTTGACGGCGTCCACCACCTGTGACTCGGTGGCCTCGTTGCGGCTGATCTGGCCAGACAACGACAGGTTGCCGGCGGCATCGATCCGCACCTCAACACGCTGCTCGGGCGGCTTGCTGGACTGGCCGGCACGCGGCACGTCGATCACACCCGGCGTCATCAGCGGCGCGGTGACCATGAAGATGATCAGCAGCACCAACATCACATCGATGAAGGGCACCATGTTGATTTCGTTCATGGCCCGGCGGGCACGACCGCGAGAGATGATGACTGACATATCAGTTTTCCATCCCAGTATTCCATGACGCTCGCGCGCCACCCGCGACGCATGAAGCGCGCTGGTTTTCAACTCCCTCCCCCAGCAGGGCAAGGATGGGGGTGAGAACTTGCGGCGTTGACGCAGGCACTTTAGGGAAACGCCGCCCCCATCCCTGCCTTCCCACAAAGGGGGAAGGAGAAAACCGGCAAGACAAGACAGGTTGTTTCACTTCAAACCTGGAAAGCACCGACTGCAACCCGGCCACGGCGAGCGAAACTTGGGCGCGGTTCATTTGGTCAGCACGCCAAGGTTACGTTGCAGGATGTTGGAAAACTCCTCAATGAAGGTTTCCAGCTTGATGGCAATGCGGTCGATGTCGCGCGCAAAGCGGTTGTAGGCAACCACGGCCGGGATAGCGGCAAACAGGCCGAGTGCGGTGGCAACCAACGCTTCGGCGATACCCGGCGCGACGGTGGCCAGCGTGACTTGCTGCAGGCTGGCCAAGCCGGTGAAGGCGTGCATGATGCCCCAAACGGTGCCGAACAGCCCGACATAGGGGCTGACCGAGCCGACCGAGGCCAAAAAGGACAGGTTCACCTCGGTAGCGTCCATCTCACGCTGGTAGCTGGCGCGCATGGCACGGCGCGCGCCGTCAAGCAGCACGCCGGGATCGGCGATCTGGCGTTCGCGCAGTTTGTGGTACTCGCGCATACCGCTGGCGAAGATGCGATCCAGCGGTCCGCCGTTGGCGGCGTTGCGCGCCGCCGTTTCGTACAAGTCGTTCAGACTGGCGCCGGACCAGAAGTCACGTTCGAACTCGTCGTTTTTTGACTTGATGTCACGCAACGCCCATAGCTTGCGGAAGATGGCAGCCCAACTGGCAATCGAGCCTAACAGCAGCAGCAGCATGACCACCTGGACGATGAGACTGGCGTGTAGCACCAGTTGAACGATGGCGATATCTTGATTCATGGATTGAGTTTTTCGATGATAGTTGGCGGAATGCGCATCGGTTTCAGGCCCGCGGCGTCGACCCAGCCAAGGCGAATCGTACCCTGGCACAGCAACTGGCGCGCCGCATCGCGCGCGCGCCGCGCCTGCTGCTCCACAACCAGTGCCGCCCGGCCACGATGTTGCAGTTGGACGGTGACGACAAGCTCATCGTCAAGCCAGGCCGGTCGATGGTAGTCGATGTGCGCCCGCGCGACCACGAACATGCCGCCGGTTTGCTGACGCAGCGTTTGTTGGCCCAAACCAAGTCGACGCAGCCATTCGGTACGGGCGCGCTCGAAGAATTTCAGGTAATTGGCGTAGTAAACGATACCGCCAGCATCGGTGTCTTCCCAGTAAACGCGGATCTGGAACTCGAACGCGGTCATGGTGCCCCAAGAAAAATTCACGCCAGCACTTCGCGCAAGCGCCCGACCGCAGCTTGCAACTGGTTCATGGAACTAGCCGTGGAAAAACGGACGTAGCGCGCCGTATCAGCATGGCCGAAATCGCGGCCCGGCGTGGCCGCCAGATGTGCGCGCTTCATCAGTTCGAAGGCAAATTCCCAACTGCCGACGGTTTGCATGTCGCTATTGTATTCGGAGCGTATGTTGAACAATTTGTTACGGGCTGTGACACAGTCGGCCCAAGCATAGAACGCGCCGTCAGGCAGCACCGGCACCGTCAGGCCGAGTGCGTTCAACTGCGGCACGAACCAGTCGCGCCGCGCCTTGAATTCGGCGCGGCGGCGTTCGTACTCAGCCAGGCTCTCTGGCTCGAAGCAGGCCAACGCTGCGTATTGCGACACCGCGCTTGGGCAGATGAACAGGTGCTGCGCCAGTTGCTCCACCACGTCCACCAGCGCCTCGGGCACCACCAGCCAGCCCAGCCGCCAGCCGGTCATGCTGA
>JAITMV010000036.1 GCA_031277295.1 Burkholderiaceae bacterium
CGAGCTAAGTCGTCATCGGGTGGGCTGGCAAGGGTGAGCGCTGCGGCTCCAAGGGTGCTCAGCGCACCCTTGGACAGCGCGAACGGGCACAGCCTGCCGGCTGTGCCGCGCCCTGCAAGGGCGAGCAGCGTCGCCAGCGCGCCAGAATGCCCCAAGTTTTGGCGGCCTGATCATCGGGTGCGTAGCGCTCCCACCCAGGAGGTGGAGGTGACCGGGGCACGAAAAGTCAATGTCCATGCGACTTTTCTGAAGATAACATTCGGTCAACTGCCGTTTCTAGTGCTCCGTTCCATCAAAACATTTACAAATGAAATCGATGGATTTGTTCGTCAGGCAAGGCGCAAAGCGCAGCAATACCGAGTGGTATTGCGAGCATTTGCAACGCAGCATGGCGGACAAAGACGCGATTTCATGTAAAGGTTTTGGTGGAACGGAGTACTAGGTTCAACCGCTGGTGCGCTGAAATACCAAATCCCATACTCCGTGGCCAAGACGCAGGCCACGGCGCTCGAACTTGGTTTCGGGCCGGTAGGCCGGGCGCGGCGCGTAGCCGCAAGCGGTGTTGCTCAGCAACGGCTCAGCGTCCAGTACGGCCAGCATCTGCTCGGCATAGGGCTGCCAGTCGGTGGCGCAATGGATGTAGCCGCCGGGGGCGACGCGCTCGGCCAGCAGGCGCGCGAACGGCGGCTGGAGCAGCCGGCGCTTGTGATGGCGCTTTTTGTGCCAGGGATCAGGGAAAAAGATATGCACGCCGTGCAGCGTGGTCGGCGCGATCATGTGGCGCAGCACTTGCACCGCATCGTGTTGCACGATACGGATATTGTCCAGGTGCAACTCGCCGATGAGCTTCAGCAGCGCGCCCACGCCGGGCTCATGCACTTCGCAGCCGATAAATAGCGTGTCAGGCCGCAGCCCGGCAATATGCGCGGTGGCGTGGCCCATGCCGAAGCCGATCTCCAGCACTGTTTGCTCGTGAGCGTGCGGAGGCAAGCGGGCACAAGCCGTGACCAGATCGGTCGTGGCCGGATCGTAAGGCAACACGTAGCGCGGCCCCAGTTCGGTCAACGCGCGGGCTTGGGCCGTGGTCATGCGTCCAGCGCGGGTGACAAAGCTGCGAATGGCGCGCGGATGGGTCACTCCGTCTGGCCCATCGCCTGCGGTGTAGCCAGTGGTCATGGATGCGGAAATCAGGCGGCGCCACCGGGCACGGCAGCGTTGTTTTTTTTGAGCACGATTGGCGGCCTGTGCTCGCCGGATGGACGCACGGCGCTTTGGAAGCGAGAGTATTTGCCCAGCAGTTGCGCCAGTTGAGCGTACACACGCGGATTGGCGGCCAGGCATTCGGCCTGATTGAGGTCACCTGCTTCGCCGGTGAAGTTGCCGATCAGACCGCCGGCTTCAGTCACCAGCAGCGAGCCGGCGGCAATGTCCCAAGCTTTCAGGCCGGCTTCGAAAAAGCCGTCGCTGAAACCCGCCGCCACGTAAGCCAGGTCCAGCGCAGCGGCACCGGGGCGACGCAGGCCGGCGGTGCGCTGCATCACATCGCCCATCATTTTCAGGTAGGTCGGGAAGTCGTCGCCTTGGCGGTACGGAAAGCCGGTGGCGATCAGACACTGCGGCAACTGGGTGCGCTTGCTAACGCGGATGCGGCGGTCGTTCATGAAAGCCCCGCGTCCGCGCGTGGCGGTGAACAGGTCGTTGCGCGTCGGGTCGTACACCACCGCTTGCTCGATACGGTCCTTGACGAGCAACGCAATGCTGACGCAGTAAACCGGAAAACCGTGAATGAAGTTGGTGGTGCCGTCCAACGGATCGATGATCCAAATATGGTCGGCCGTGGCACTGCCGTGCGCTTGGCCGGACTCCTCGGCCAGAATGCCGTGGCTGGGATAGGTCGCCAGCAGCGTGTCGATGATGGCCGCCTCGCTGGCGTGATCGACCTCAGTGACGAAATCATTGACCTGCTTTTGCGACACCCGCACCGCCTCTATATCGAGCGCGGCGCGGTTGATGATGGCGCCAGCGGCGCGCGCGGCCCGAATGGCCACGTTGAGCATGGGATGCAGTAAGGACGACATGGATTGTGCGAAGAGCGTGTGCAATGGGTGCGCGCTCTATGGCGTGCGAGTTGCGTATTGTCTTCGATACGTCGCGCGCGCTGGAGTTTTTCGGCGCGTAGCGACGCTGAACAAGCATGGTGATTTGGGTGGCTATTCCTCGAAATGAGCGCCCTTGGATGGCCGTTCCTCAAAGCCTCGCTTGTCGGAGCAGATCGCGCTGTAAGCGCACGGGCCAGCGTGGCGGTTTTTGCCGTCACGCCTGTTTCAGGCTTGTCGCGCACGCCCGGCGCGCGGTCGGGCGAAGAACTTCAGCAGCAAGGTCTGATACGCCCACACGTCATGGGGTTTGACTCGCACCATTTGGGCCAGCAGAGCGATGCCTTCAGCGTCGCGCACGTTCAGGGCACGCCAGATCAGGGCGACTTCGGCCAGGACGCGGCATTCGTCAGGTGTCAGTGCGTCCGGCAAGGCGGCGGCTTGTTTATGGCAACGCTGAACAAGTCCGTCGCGGCTGGCGCATCCCGTACTCGGGCGGTCTGCGTCGAAAGCAAATGTCGCAATACCACAAGGTATTGCTGCGCTTTGCGCCTCGCATCCCATCCCGAATACGGGCGCTCCAGCTCGCGCGGACTTATTCAGCGTTGCCCTAAAGCGCGCGGTGCAATCGCGCTCGGCGCCCAGGCGGTCGTCGGCGTAGTCGGTGGCGATCATTTGGGTGACGCGGGCGGTAATGTCGGCTAAGTGCGGCGGCACGGGGCCGCCAAAGTTGAGGGCGACGTTGCTTTCGGTAAAGCGCAGCAGGGTTTTTTCGGTGCTGCGGTAGCCATCGCCCTGATCGATGCGCTTTTTTTCCCGTGCCGCCAGACGCGCCAGCGCGGGCTCGAGCGGGCGAAAACCGTAGCGGTAGTAGAACCAGAATGCGCCGCTGGCAATGCCGTCGGGGTTGTCCAGGCCGAACTGGTATGGCTCGACCTCGAAGTAGCGCACGTCGAAAGCCTGCCGGTAGGTGCGCAGCAACTGGCACATCATGTAGCCCGATTCACCGCCGCGAAACGGCTCGAAGATGTTCATGCCGAAGGTAGCGCGCTCGCCCATGACCCACGAGCCGCCGTAGGACACGGGCAGGCCGTTTTTGAACAGCACGAAGCCGACGTAGGATTCCAGCGGCAACTGGCGCGCGGGCGTCATGCCGAAGATGGCGCAGGCCAGGCCCCGCTCCAGCTCGTACAGGCGCAGCGCGCCGGGGTCAAGGTAGGTGATGGGGTCGGTTTCGCGCACGGTCAGCGTCATGGTGTCGCGCAGCACGCGGATCAACCCGTCCTGCTCGCGCGCGCTCAGCCTGCGCGGCGCGGGTAGCGGCTGGTTCATGAGCGCGACGGCGTCAAACCGGCGCAGCAAGTCCGGCTGGATGAACAGGCTTGGCACGGGCAGGCGGTTGCCGGATTTGGCGAAGGCGGCGCTGCGTGGTTGCACGCGCACGTACACGTCGAGGGCGTCGAACAACTGGTCCTTGACCAAGGGCAGCGTGTCCAGACGGCTCAGCTCGCCGACGATGAAGGCCAAGCGCCGGGCCGGCTTGACCTTGAGCGCGGCCAGCAGCGCGTCGTTGTCCAGGCCGGCGGTGGTTTCGCCGCGTTCCAACGCAGGCAAGGTGAGCCTGAGCACGGCGTTGAGGTCCAGCAACGCCTGCGCCTCGCAGCGCTCCAGCCGCACGCGGCAATGCGGATGCGCCAGCAGCCAGCGCACGCAGTCGTGCGAAAAGCGGCTGACGGTATCGACCCACGGCAGGCCGCGGTCGGCCAGCGCGGGCCGTGGCTGCGCGCGCAGCGCCTTCAAAAAAGCCGCTATGCGTTTGAACTCGCGCGCCACCAGCGCATGCGTGGCTGTGTCGGGCGGATGCGCGGCGATGAACAGCAGCGTGTCGTAATAGTCGGCCAGCGCGGCGGCGGCCTTCAGCGGCAAGGCGGCAAGCCGCAGCAGCGCGGCGCGCTTGCGCGCGTTGGCATCGGCGTCGAAGCGGTTGGCTGTCTCGCGCAGCGCGCGCAGCAGGGCGCTGCGGGATACGGGTTTGGAGGGCATGAGATACAAAAAATTGATGCAACGGAAGATGTTGTATCACTTTTTGCGCGTTTGCGCGGAACCCGTCTGAAACAAAAAAGCCCGGACGCATAGTGCGCACCGGGCTTTTGGGAAAGCGGCTGGTTGTTGTCAACCAGCCGGTTCTCGCGCTCAGGGCCGACCCGAGGTCGGGAATGGCCACGCCGCTTGCGGGCTTAGCGTGGTTTGGGCAGGCTTTTTGGCCGGAGCGGTTTTTTTGGTCGCGGCCTTTTTGGTGGCGACTTTTTTGGTGGCGGCTTTTTTGGCCGGCGCCGCTTTCTTGGTAGCGGCTTTTTTGGCCGGTGCCGCCGCTTTCTTGGTGGCTACCTTCTTGGTGGCTACCTTCTTGGTCGCGGCTTTTTTGGCCGGCGCCGCTTTCTTGGTGGCTGCTACCTTCTTGGTCGCGACTTTTTTTGCCGGAGCTTTCTTGGCGGCGACTTTCTTGGTGGCTACCTTCTTGGCCGGCGCCTTTTTCACAGCCGCGGCTTTTTTAGTAGCCGGTTTCTTGGTTGCGGCCTTCTTGGCGGCCGGTTTTTTCGTTGCAGTTGCCATGTTTTCACCTTTTAAGTTTGAACGTTCAACAAAAACACTTCGCGCCGACTGTTGGGTAAGCGCAAAGCGATTCATGACGCTGGAGCGAGGTCCAGCGCCATGAACGGGGACGCAGCCACCCGGCGACGCTGGCGCGTTGACGGGTGGGCTGCTGATTCAATGACGGCACGATGATTGTCACTGGCTAAGGTCAATCCCATGACAGCGCGCCACCGGACTGGTACTCGATGACGCGGGTTTCAAAGAAGTTGCGTTCTTTTTTCAGGTCAATCATTTCGCTCATCCACGGGAACGGGTTTTCCTCGCTGGGGTAAAGCGTCTCCAGACCGATCTGGGTGGCGCGCCGGTTGGCGATGTAGCGCAGATAGCCCTTGAACATGGAGGCGTTGAGGCCGAGCACGCCGCGCGGCATGGTGTCTTCGGCGTAACGGTATTCGAGCTCGACAGCGTGCTCGAACAACGCCTTGATCTCGGCCTTGAAGTCGGGCGTCCACAGGTGGGGGTTTTCGAGCTTGATCTGGTTGATGAGGTCGATGCCGAAGTTGCAGTGCATCGACTCGTCGCGCAGGATGTACTGGTACTGCTCGGCGGCGCCGGTCATCTTGTTCTGGCGGCCGAGCGACAAAATTTGCGCGAAGCCGACGTAGAAGAACAGCCCTTCCATCAGGCAGGCAAAGACGATCAGCGACTTGAGCAGGCGCTGATCGGCCTCGGGCGTGCCGGTGGCAAAGGCCGGGTCCATGATGACGTCGATGAACGGGATCAGGAACTCGTCCTTGTCGCGGATCGAGGCGATTTCGTGATAGGCGTTGAAGATTTCGCCTTCGTCCAGACCGAGCGATTCGACGATGTACTGGTAGGCGTGGGTGTGGATGGCTTCCTCGAACGCCTGGCGCAACAGGAACTGACGGCACTCGGGCGCGGTGATGTGGCGGTAGGTGCCCAGCACGATGTTGTTGGCCGCCAGCGAGTCGGCGGTAACGAAAAAGCCCAAGTTGCGCTTGACGATCAGGCGCTCGTCCTCGGTCAGGCCGTGCGGGTTTTTCCACAGTGCGATGTCGCGGGTCATGTTGACTTCTTGCGGCATCCAGTGGTTGGCGCAACTGGCCAGGTACTTGTCCCAGGCCCATTTGTATTTGAACGGCACCAGTTGATTGACGTCGGTCTGGCCGTTGATGATGCGCTTGTCGGCAACGTTGACGCGCCGTTGGTTGGGGTGCGTGGCGCGAGCGGAGGCTCGGGCGATGGCCGGATTTTTTGCCGCGGCCGGCGGCGCATCAAGCACCGGCTGCAAGCGTGGTTGCAGCACGGATGAGGTGAAACTTTCTTCCCAAGTCAACATGTTGTTTCCAATGCTCCGATTATGGGAGCAACCAGTGCGAAATGCAAAGCATTGCATCGCATGGTTACCCGATGAGTGTTGCAACGAGGCATCGCATTGCGCGCGATGATGTTTTGAGTTTCGATCTGGACTTGCGCAAAAAAGGATGAATCAAAAGTCGGCACCAAAGGGCAAACGTGTTGCTTGTGCCTGATTTGCGCAAGTCGTTTCGATCACTGACAGGCTTCGCAACCCGGATCGTCGATGGCGCAGAACTTGATGTCGGTCGCCGGCTGCGCGAGGTCGTCGCTTGCGCTCATGCGTTGCGCGCCGCCGCCATCGTGTGTGGGCACGGCGTTGAGCCGGCCCGATTGCACGGTGGATTTTTCAGCGTGCGTGGCGCTGGTGGTGCGCAAGTAATAGGTGGTTTTGAGGCCGCGCGTCCACGCCAGTTTGTAGGTGTCGTCGAGTTTTTTACCCGACGCGCCGGCCATGTAGATGTTGAGGCTTTGCGCCTGGTCGATCCACTTCTGACGCCGCGCGGCGGCTTCGACCAGCCAGGCAGGCTCGATCTCGAAGGCGGTGGCGTAAAGCTGTTTCAACTCCGGCGGCACGCGGTCGATGGCTTGCAATGAGCCGTCGAAGTGCTTGAGGTCGATCACCATCACGTCGTCCCACAGGCCCAGGCGCTTCAGGTCTCCCACCAGATAGTGGTTGACGATGGTGAATTCGCCCGACAGATTGCTCTTGACCGACAGGTTGCCAAAGCACGGCTCGATGGAGGCATCGACGCCGACGATGTTGGAGATGGTCGCCGTCGGCGCGATGGCCACGCAGTTGGCGTTGCGCATACCGTCGCGTGCGATTTTTGCCCGCAGCGCGTCCCAGTCCAGCGCGCTGGAGCGGTCCACCTCCACATAGCCGCCGCGTTGCGCGGCCAGCAAATCCAGCGTGTCGGGCGGCAGCACGCCCTGTTCCCACAGCGAGCCACGATAGCTGGAATAACGCCCGCGCTCGGCGGCCAGCTCGGTCGAGGCCCAGTAGGCGTAATAGCAAAGCGCTTCCATCGAGCGGTCGGCAAATTCAACCGCCTCCTGGCTGGCGTAGGGAACGCGCAGCGCGTACAGCGCGTCCTGAAAGCCCATCACTCCCAAACCGACCGGGCGGTGGCGCAGGTTGGCGTCGCGCGCTTTCTTGACCGCGTAGTAATTGATGTCGATGACGTTGTCGAGCATCCGCCTGGCGGTGGCAACGGTCTGCTTCAACTTGTCGTGGTCGATGCCGCCGTCTTTCAGGTGTTGCAGCAGGTTGACCGAGCCGAGGTTGCAGACGGCGGTTTCGCCGTCGCTGGTGTTGAGCGTGATTTCGGTACATAGGTTGGACGAATGCACCACACCCACGTGTTGTTGCGGGCTGCGCAGATTGCAGGCGTCCTTGAAGGTGATCCAGGGATGGCCGGTCTCGAACAGCATCGACAGCATCTTGCGCCACAGATCGACCGCCGGGAGGGTCTTGCTCGGCTTGATTTCGCCGCGCGCCGCCTTTTCTTCATAGGCGGCGTAGGCGCGCTCGAACGCGGTGCCGCACAGGTCGTGCAGATCGGGCACGTCGCTGGGTGAAAACAGCGTCCACCCGCCGCCTTCCATGACCCGCTTCATGAACAGGTCGGGAATCCAGTTGGCGGTGTTCATGTCGTGGGTGCGGCGGCGGTCGTCGCCGGTGTTCTTGCGCAACTCCAGAAACTCCTCAATGTCCAGATGCCAGGTTTCCAGATAGGCGCAGACCGCGCCCTTGCGCTTGCCACCCTGGTTGACGGCCACCGCCGTGTCGTTGACCACCTTCAGAAACGGCACCACGCCTTGCGACTCGCCATTGGTGCCCTTGATGTGGCTGCCCAGGGCGCGCACGCGCGTCCAGTCGTTGCCCAGGCCGCCAGCAAACTTCGACAGCAGGGCGTTTTCCTTGATCGATTCGTAGATGCCGTCCAGGTCGTCGGGCACCGTGCTCAGGTAGCACGACGACAACTGCGGCCGCCGCGTGCCGCTGTTGAACAAGGTGGGCGTGCTGGACATGAAGTCGAAGCTCGACAGCACTTCGTAGAACTCGATGGCGCGCGCCTCGCGGTCGATTTCGTTCAACGCCAGCCCCATCGCCACGCGCATGAAAAACGCCTGCGGCAACTCGATGCGGCGCTTGCTCACATGCAAAAAGTAGCGGTCGTACAGTGTTTGCAGGCCCAGGTAGTCGAAGCGCAGGTCGCGCTCAGGCTTCAGCGCCGCGCCCAGGCGCTTTAAGTCGAATTGCAGCAGCCGCTCGTCCAGCAGTTCATGCCGCACGCCATCACGGATGCGCTGGGGAAAATAGTCCGCGTAGCGCCCGGCCAATTCGGACAGGCTGACGGTTTCGCCCAACACCTCCTTGGCGATGGTGTGCAGCAGCAGGCGCGCGGTGGCGTGGGTGTAGTCCGGTTCTTTTTCGATCAGCGTGCGCGCGGCCAGGATGGCGGCTTTGTAGACCTCCGCTACCGGCACGCCGTCGTACAAGTTGCGCAGCGTTTCGCTCAGGATCGGCTCGGCCTTGACGTCGGCGCTCAGGTTGGCGCAGGCTTGCCCGATCAAGGCTTGCAGCGCTGGCAGATCCAACGGCACGCGCTGGCCTTGATCGATGACGTGCAGCGCTGGCGCGGGAGCAGCCTGCCGGGCGCTGTTTTGGGCGCGTTCCTGTGCGCGGCGCTCGCGGTATAGCACGTAGGCGCGCGCCACCTCATGATGGCCGCTGCGCATCAGGCCGAGTTCAACCTGGTCCTGAACATCCTCGATGTGAAAAGTGCCGCCGCTCGGACGCGAGCGCATCAGCGCGCGCACCACGCCCTGGGTCAGACTGTCCACGTTTTCTCGCACGCTGGCTGATGCCGCCCCCTGCGTGCCGTGCACGGCCAGAAAGGCTTTCATCATCGCTAACGCAATCTTGTTCGGCTCGAACGGTACTACCGCGCCGTTGCGCCGGATGATCTGGTACTGCGCGTAGGCGCCGGCGGCCAAGGATGCATCGGAGCCGGCGGGCGTGAAAAACGGAAGCTGCCCGGCGGGCGCGAAGGCGGGTGCGGTCTGCATGGAAACTTTCTCAGTACGCTGTCGTTATCGAAGCCGGGCGCTACGCGGTGAACGTCCCGGCGAGGGTCTTGGGGTATCCGGCATCGCCGGAAGTACAACACTATATCTAGTGTTTTAACTTATGGCAAGACACAATAGGTAGTGTATTCGCGTTTTTGCCGATTCGCGCGCGACAAATCGAAAAATGCGGCGACCGATGCAACCGTGACGGTCTATTCAGGAAAACACGTTGACGGCCAGCCCAGGGCGCGTTGTAGACGCGGCCAGGCAAACCCAGGGCCGGGATCGTGCTTGCGGCCAGGCGCGATGTGTTCGTGGCCCGCGATGTGCGTGATGGGGTACTGATCGGCCAGCGCAGCGCACAGCGCGGTCAGGGTGTCGTACTGAGCGTGCTCGAACGTGCTGCCTTCGAGACCCTCCAGTTCGATGCCAATTGAATAGTCGTTACAGTTGTCGCGTCCGCAATAACACGAAGCGCCGGCATGCCAGGCCCGGTCGTCGCCGCTGACGAACTGCCACAGCGCACCATCACGCCGGATGTAGAAGTGCGCTGATACTCGTAGACCCTGAATTTGTTGGAAGTAGGGGTGTGCATCCCAGTCCAACTGGTTGGTGAAAAACGCTTGAACGTAGTCGCCGCCGAATTCGCCCGGCGGCAGGCTGATGGAGTGAACAACAATCAAGTCAATGTCACCGTTGACGGGCCGCGGGCCGTGGTTACTCGACGGCATGGCGCGAGCAAACCGGTACCAGCCATTGCGCCACAGAGCGGCGCTGTTGCTTTTATCGTGGCGATCAAGCGACGGCGGATTCATCATCTTCGTCGGCATCGGCCGAAGGGCTGCTGATGCTCAATTGCGCCATGCGGTAGCGGATTTGCCGCAGGTTCAGGCCCAATTTGGCAGCGGCGGCGGTGCGATTGAAGCCGGTTTGTTCCAGCGCGCGGATCAGGATTTGTTTTTCCTGCCCGGCCAGCCAGGCTTTCAGATCGGCGGGCAGCGCGGCGTCATCGTCGGCGCCGCCGGATGCGGGATCGGGCAGCCGCGCGCCGGTATCCGGTTCATCCGCGTCACTGCCTTCGCCCAGCGCGACAGCGCGGTGCAGCAGGTTTTCCAGCTCGCGCACGTTACCCGTGAGCGGCGCGCCGACGATTTCCCGCCATTGCCGCGCCGACAGCCGATAAACCGGCGCGCCGACGTCGGCGGCGATGCGTTCGAGCAACGCCTGGCACAAAGCCGGCAGGTCCTCGCGCCGCTCGCGCAGCGGCGGTACCACGATTTCAATCACGTTCAAGCGGTAAAACAAGTCTTGCCGAAAGCGGCCGGCCTGTATTTCGGCGGCCAGGTCCTTGTGGGTGGCGCTGACGATGCGCACATCAACCGCTTCTTCGTGCGCGTCGCCCAGCGGACGTATCCGGCGCTCCTGGATCGCGCGCAGCAGCTTGGCCTGCATCGCCATCGGCAGATCGCCGATTTCGTCCAGAAACAGCGTGCCGCCGCTTGCGGCTTGAAAAAAACCTTCGCGGTCCTGCGCCGCGCCGGTATAGGCGCCTTTGCGAGCGCCGAAGAATTCGGCTTCGAGCAAGGTCTCGGTAATGGCGCCGCAGTTGACCGGCACGAACGGCCCGGCGCCGCGGTGGCTGCACGCATGAATCGCCTTGGCGACCAGCTCTTTGCCGGTGCCCGATTCGCCATGCACCAGCACCGGCGCCATGCTCTGCGCTACCTTGACGAGGCGTTGCTTGACCGCGCGCATCGCCGACGAGTCACCGATTATCTTTTGCAAGGCGTCGGCCGCGCCTTGACGCCGGTGACCCTGGTTGGTCGAAATCAGCGGTGACGACGGAGCCGCAGCGCCAGTTTGATCGGCGGGCGGCGCTTGCGCGGCGGAGCGGACGACTGAGCGAAACTGCTTCAAATCAACCGGCTTGCTCAGGTAATCAAAAGCGCCGGATTTCAGCGCCTCGACGGCGTTTTCAGCCGAACCGTAGGCGGTGATGACGATGCAGCGCTCGCGCCGCTGTTCGGCGCTCACGGCGCGCAGCAATTCCAGCCCCAGGCCGTCGGGCAGACGCATGTCGGTGATGACGGCGTCAAACCCCCGCGCCGCCAGTTGCTCGCGCGCCTCAGCCAACGAGCCGGCGGTATGCACCTGGTGGCCTTCGCGCAGCATGGTCAACTCGTACAGGGTGCGCAGATCTGGTTCGTCGTCGACCACGAGCACACATGCGGCACCGGCGGCGGGCGAATGGGTGCTCATGAGACGTATTCTTGCGCCGACAACGGCCTCGAATCGGCGTTGTACGCGCGCCGAAAATCGACAAAAAACCCGTTGCCGTCGACCGCCGCATCACCTTGCCGGCGCCGCGAGCGCTCATGACCGATGACGGCGCCGTGACGTTGGCACAACTCGCGGCAGATGAACAACCCCAGGCCGCTGGAGCGCGACTCGGACGAAAAAAACGGCTCGAACAAATGGCGCAGCACCGATGCATCCAGCGCCGGGCCGTCGCTCCAGACCGTCAGTGTCGCGGGGCCGTGACGCACGGCTTGGGTGGACACCTGGATAGCATCGGTCTTGGCGCTAGCGTGGCGGCCCGCATTGTCGAGCAAATTAACCAGCACGCGACGCAGGTGCTCGCGGGTGAATTGGACATGAATCTTCGGCGCCTGCAACGCCATGCGCAAACGCGGGCCAATGGGATGCTGATGCCGATGCTGCTCCAGCCATTCGCGGCAGAAGCGGCGCACCTCTTGGTCCAACTCCAGCATGGGCATCTCGTGCGCGTCGGTCGTATCCTGCACGCGCACGACGTCAAGCACGTCCTCGACGATGTGGCCCAGACGCTCGGCGTTTTGGCGCACCATGGCGGTCAAGCGCTGCTGCGCCGGGGCGCTCAAGTCCTCTTCCAGCAGAGCGTTGGCCTGGCTGATGGCCGCCAGCGGGTTGCGAATCTCGTGCGCCACCGCGGCCGACATGCGGCCCATGGCAGCCAGCTTTTCAGTGCGCAAGCGCGCTTCCATTTCGCGTAAGTCTTGCAAAAACATGACGCACAGGCTGCCTGCGCTGCCGCCGCTCAAGGCCGTGCGCCGGGTGCGCGCTCGCAGACGGCCGCCGTGACGGTCTTCGTGATGCAGCGCGACTTCGATGGCATCGACCGGCCTGTCGGCAAACGTTCGCCGCACCACGTCGGTCAACTGCGTCCAAGCCGGGTTCTCCAGCAAGCTGAACGGATTTGGCGTCAGTTCGGGGTCGGTTCCCAGCATCAAATGCGCCGCCGGGTTGGCAGCCCGCACGCTGTAGCCGGAATCGACCACCAGCACGCCGTCGGACATGGCCTCGATGACCAGGTTGTTGACCAGTGACTGCATTCGGGTTTCGGTACGGCTTCGGCGTACCAGGGCTTGCTCGCGCGCCAAGCGTGCGGACAACTGGTGCGTCAGCAGCGACAGTACCAGCAGCCCGGCGCCGGCCAGGCTTGCCTGCAAAATGCCGGTGGCGCCTTGCCATGAGGCGATGCTGGCATTCCAGACGGCGTTGCCGAGCAGCACCAATGCGGCCAACGCCGCTGTCCCCAAAGCCAGCGCGCGCGTGCCCATGACCGCCGTCATGAGCACCGGCAGCGCCAGCAACGGCGTGTAGTCAAGGTGCGTCTCGCGATAAGTCTGCAACGTGATGATGAAAGCCAGATCGACGCCGACCACATACAGCCATTGAACGTCGAACGGATGGCCCGGTGCGCGCGGGCGCGCCAGCACACGAGTTAGCGCCGTAAGCATCAGATAAGTCAATGACAGCGCCGCTATCCAAACCGACGAGCGGCGCCCATCGCCTTGGATCAGATGCATACCAAGCAAGGCCAACGCAACCACCACGCGCGCCGACATGAAGTTTGCCCACATCCGGCTCGAAGCGCCGCTGTCGGCGTCGCCCGCAAGCAATGATGCGGGCCGCGGCGCGGCTGACAGCGGCGGCGGCGCGGCGCTGAACCAGGTGTGCTGCCGCCGTGCCATGCGCGCGCTCCTCATGCGTCCTCTGCGTCCTGCCGGTGGCCGGCGCAGCAATAGCTGCCTCGGCGACCAGCCACTACCTCGTCAGCAGGCACGTGTATGCCGCAACGGGCGCAGCGCACCATCGGCAACGCCTGGGCGCGCGCCTGAGCGCGCCGCTTGGGCGCGCGCGCTCCGCCCGTGCGCCCGCGCCGCCACAGCCAGACGCCAGCCAGTACGGCCAGCAGCACGATCATCAGCTTCATACCGCGCGTCCCAACAGCACTTCCAGCACGAAGCGCGAGCCGACATAGCCCAGCAGCAGCAACGCCGCGCCAACGTACAGCACGCGTACCGCGCGCCGCCCGCGCCAGCCCAACAGCCAGCGACCGGTCAGCAGCGCAGCAAAAGTCAGCCACGACAGCAGCGTGAACACGCGCTTGTGATCCCAGCGCCAGCCGGTGTGAGCCGGGCCGTAAATCTGCTCGCCGAAGAAAGCACCGGCCAGCACGGTCAGCGTCAGCAGTATGAAGCCGGCGCCGATAAAGCGGAACATCAGCCGCTCCAGCGTCAACAACGGTACGCCGCCGTCATCGTCGCCGGTGGCGCGGCGCATGCGCGCTTCGGCGCGCGACATCAGCCAGCCGTGCGCAACGGCTGCCGCGAACAACCCGTAGGCCGCGATGCCCAGCGCCGAATGCAACGGCAGCAGCGGCGACGACGTGGCCGGCAGCGGCGCACCAGGGAACAGCCGCGCCAACACGATTGCCGCCGCACCGAAGCCAGCCAACGCCCAACGCGCCCGCAGGCGCGGGTACAACTGGCTTTCGACCGCGTACACCGTCAGCGCCAGCCAGACCGTGACCGACAGCGCCGGGGCAAAGCCAAAACGCGGCGGCGAGTCGAGCAGGTTGCCAATCAGTAGCAACCCGTGCAATAGCCAGGCCAGCAACAGCACCCACCGCGCCGCTGTCGCGCCCATCACACGCGCAGCCAGCGCCGGCACCGCGTAGGCCAGCACCGCAGCGGCAGCCAGCAGCAGACCAAGGAGGGAATCGCCAGCAAGAATCATGCGGCAAGTTTAGGCGAGGTTTGACATTGAGCCTAAAAACCTCAGGCTCGGACGCCAAGCGCAAGCGCCATCCCAGTTTTCCATAGCGCTAGCGCACCACCCGCGACGCATGAAACGAAACGCGCTGGTTTGCAACTCCCTTCCCCTTTGGGAGAGAGTTGGAGTAGGGGCCTGCGGCGTTGGCGCAAATGCTCCAGCTTGGTGTGATGCGCCGCCGGCCCCCATCCCTGCCTTTCCCCAAAGGAGGAGAAAAACCGGCGAGATCAAGGGCAGCTTCACTTCAGTTTTCCATGACGCTCACGCGCCACCCACAACGCATGAAACGTTTGGCCTAGGGCCAACCCTTGTGCTTGCCCTGTGTGCGCGACACCGGCCCTTGTCCAGCCAAGCGCAGCTCGGGCTTCATCCCGGCGCTCCACCCTCGCTTGCGGCCAACCCATCACGCCGAAAGCCTATGCGCGACTTGTCTGACA
>JAITMV010000148.1 GCA_031277295.1 Burkholderiaceae bacterium
GCGGGCGCGCCCGGATTCGGGATGGGATGCGAGGCGCAAAGCGCAGCAATACCTCGTGGTATTGCGAGCATTTGCAACGACGCAGACCGCCCGAATACGGGATGCGCCAGCCGCGACAGGTTTGTTCAGAGGCTCCTTAAGCTGGCGGCCACGGGCGTGGCGGCGCTGGCGCTCGCCGGTTGTGCCACGGGCGTCAGCTACCAAAGCATGGCTGACTCGATTCCGACCCTCAAGAGCGGCCAGGGGCGCGTCTATTTCTTACGCTCGTCGTCCATAGTGGGCGTGGCAATCCAGCCCGACGTCCGACTCAATGGGGAGGTGGTGGGGACATCCAAGTCGGGCGGCTTCTTTTTCGTTGATCGACCGGCCGGGAATTATTTGGCGGCGGCTTCGACGGAGACGGAAAAAACTTTGAGCTTCTCGCTTGCTGCCGGTGAAACCAAATACCTGCGCATGTCGCCCTCCATAGGGCTGCTGGTTGGGCGTATCGTGATTAATCTGGAGACACCGGAAAAGGCCAAGGAGGAATTGCCCTCGCTTAGCTATACGGGAACAGCGGCGAGCGATAAAGCCCAGTAGCACGGTAGGTTGGGCAGAGCACCGCGAAGCCCAACATTCGGATCAATCACCAACGTCGAAATAGGCGCCGTGCCCGCTGCTCCGGAGAGTTGGCGGGCATCGGCGGCGTGTTTATAAAGCCCGGTAGGCTGGGATGAAGCGTAGCGTAATCCCAGCATCCACCGCCTGAAGCTGGGATTACGTTTCACTCCATCCCAGCCTACCGCGCTACCGCTCCTGGGTTAAAAATGATGGCTCAGCCGCAGCCGGAACGTGCGCGGCTCCACCGGGTGGAAATGAATGTCGTCCACGCCACCGGCTGGCTCGCCGGGCAGGCGCGACGGGTAGTAGTAGTCGATGTCGCTGGCCTTGCGGTTGAACAGGTTGAATACGTCGAGCGTGAGCCGCGTGTTCTTGTCGATCCTGTAGCCGACGCGCGCCGATGCCAGCGTGGTCGAGCGCGAACGCGCGCTGCCGTCCTCGATCAACGGCCTGGGGCCGAAGTAGCGCAACTGAAACGCCGCCGACCACGGGCCCAGATCATTCAGCGCAACGCCGAACGAGGCAACTTTTTCGATTGCCCCCGGAATGCGGTTGCCCGCCGGCTCCGCGCCGGTAAAGTGTGCGCGCGAAACCGCCAGGTCAAGATCGATCAGCAGCCATTTGCCAACGGCGTAATGGTTGTTCCATTCGATGCCGTGGCGCCTGCTGGCCCGGCTTGGCGTGGTTTCGCCAGCGTCGCCGACGAACACCAGTTCCGAATCGATGTCCAGCCACCACAGCGCCACCGAGCTTTGCAGGCCGGGCACGATTTCGGTGCGCAGGCCGATTTCGGCGCCCTTGGTGCGCACCAGGGGCGTGACCGGGTCCGCGGGATCGCCGCTGGGCAGGCGCGTTTGCGTGGTGCCGCGCGCGTCGTTGCTGTGAAAACCGCTGCCATAGTTGATGAAATATTCGGTCTTGGCCCAGGGGCCGAAGATCAGCGACAGCTTGGGCGAGACGATGTGGTCGTTCGCGCGTCCTGAATTGCCCGCCACGCTGCTACCCACTTTGAAGTGATAAGCGTCATAGCGGATGCCGGCGACGGAGCGGAACTTTTCCGTCCATTGAATGATGTTTTCGACATACAGGCCGAGGCTGCCTTGGCGTACCTGGCTTTCGCTGATGACGTCGGTGCGCGAGCGTTCGATTGAGCTATACAGGCCGACCGGCGAGAGCGCGTCGTAGCGGCCCTGCACGCCGAGCCGGTTTTGCATGTCCATGCCGCCCAGCGTGCCGGACCAGCTCTGGCTGGCGTCGAAGCCGATCATGCGGCGCTTTTCGCTTTGCTGAAACTGATCGCCATGCACCGGGTCGTTCAAAAAGTAGGTGAAGTCGCTCGACAGCTTCAAATCAGACTGCACCGCGTAGGCATTGAAGCGGAACATGCCTCGCGAATTGCGCCGGTTCATGGCCAACGACAGGCTGTAGCGCGAGGTATCGCCGCCGTCGCTTGGCGCCAGCGTGCCGTAGCGACCGATCAGGCCTGATTCGACGGCGCGCAAGGGAATCTGGTCGGTCGCGTTCCAGCGGTTGCCGTAGGCCATGGCGGTGATGGCGTAGCCATCGGTCGGCGTGCCGGCGCTGTAGCGCAACAGGCCGCTGTATTTGCGCTCGCGTTGCGGCACCTGCCACGGGCCGTTGTTGCGGGTGAGTTCCAGGCCGTAGAGCAAGTGACCCGCGCCGGCTGCCGTCGATCCAGCCAGCACGGCGCGCCCGTAGCCGTGTTCGCCCAGCGAGAGCGAGGCAATGCCTTTGTCCAGCGTATTGAACAGCCGCAGATGCGCCGCCCCAGCGGAGGCAAAGTCACCCTCGTCGGCGAAGTAGGGGCCTTTTTTGTAGTCGATGCGCTGGATCAGTTCGGGGATGACGAAATTCAGATCGGTGTAGCCCTGCCCATGCGCGTGGCCGCGCATGTTGACCGGCATGCCATCGACGTAGGTGGCGAAATCGGTGCCGTGATCGAGGTTGAAGCCGCGCAGGTAATATTGATTGGCTTTGCCGTCGCCGCTGTGCTGGGTGACGATCAGGCCGGGAACGAACTCAAGAATTTCGCCCGTGCGCAGCGTCGGCCGGTTGGCGATCAGACTGGCGCCCGCGCTGCCCTGGCTGGCGGCGTCGGAACTGCCGAGCGCATTGTCGTAATGGCCGGTGACCTCGATGGGCGCGAGCGTGGCTTCTTGTGCCTGAACGAGGTGCCACCACGAGCAGGCCAGCGCGATGGCAAGCGCCCATTTTTTCCCTATCGGCATGGGTTTTACCAGCGGCTTCAACCCTGATCGCCGCCGCCCAGCGCCAGGCTTTCAAAGCGCGTCAGCGGCTTGATGAAGGCCAGCTTGATGAGGCCCGTAGGGCCATTGCGCTGTTTGCCAATGATGACCTCGGCCACGCCGGGTTCGCGCGAGTCTTTGTTGTAGTAGTCGTCGCGGTAGATGAACATGATGACGTCGGCGTCCTGCTCGATGGCGCCGGATTCGCGCAAGTCGCTCATCAGCGGGCGCTTGTCGGTGCGCGTTTCGACGCTGCGATTGAGCTGCGAGAGCGCCAGCACAGGGCATTGCAGCTCCTTGGCCAGCGCTTTGAGGCCGCGCGAGATTTCGCCCAGTTCGGTGGCGCGGTTTTCATCGCTCGTGCTGGAGCCGCTCATCAGTTGCAGGTAGTCCACCACGATCAGGCCCAGCTTGCCGCACTGGCGCGCCAGCCGACGGGCGTTGGCGCGCAACTCGCTGGGCGTGAGGCCGGGCGTCTCGTCAATGTGCAGGCTGACGCTGCGCAGGCGCTCGATGGCGTCGGTCAGGCGCGGCCATTCCTCATCAGTCAGCTTGCCGGTGCGCAAATGGCCCTGGTCGATGCGGCCAATGGAGCCGACGATGCGCACCGC
>JAITMV010000151.1 GCA_031277295.1 Burkholderiaceae bacterium
GGGCTGGCGCCGGTAGCACATGCCGCTGAATACCCGGATCGCCCGATCCGCGTGATCGTGCCCTACGCGCCCGGCGGCGCCACCGACGTGGTGGCGCGCCTGATGTCGCAAAAGCTCGGCGACGCGCTGGGTCAGTCGGTGGTGATCGACAACAAGCCCGGCGCCAACGGCATCATCGGCACCGACATGGTGGCGCGCGCCGCGCCCGACGGCTACACCCTGCTGCTGAACACGGCCGGCGCGCAGACGCTCAGTCCGGTCATCTACAAGGAAGCCAAGTACGATTCGCTCAAGAGCTTCGCGCCCATCAGCCTGATCAGCAACATCGGCTTCGTGATGGTGGTCAACCCCAAGGTGCCGGCCAAGACGCTGAAGGAGTTTGTCGAGCTGGCCAAGAGCGGCAAGCAGTCCCTGAGCGTGTCCTCCGGCAGCAGCATGATCAACATCATGAACGAAGGGTTCAAGACCACCATCGGCGCGCCGGGCATCGTCAACGCCCAGTACAAGGGCACCGGCCCGCAGATGCAGGCGGTGATCGCCGGTGAGGTGGACATGACCATCGACCCCTTCAACTCGCTGCAAATCATCCGCGCCGGCAAGCTGCGCGCGCTGGGGGTGCTGGCCGACAAGCGCTCGCCCTCGCTGCCCGACGTGCCGACCATGAAGGAGCAAGGCATCGACATGGTCTTCAACTCATGGGCCGCGCTGCTGGCCCCGGCAGGCACGCCGCCGGCCATCGTGCAGCGCCTGCAAGACGAGGTCATCAAAATCGTTGCCCTGCCCGAAGTGCGCGAGCAACTGGAGCGCATCGACTACGAGCCAATCGGCAGCACCGCCGAACAGCTTGCCGCCACCATCGCCGAAGACACCGCGCGCTGGCGCAAGGTGGTCAAGGACACCGGCTTCAAGATCGAGTGACGGCGATGGGCGGCGCGGCATAGGGCATGGACGGCGCCTCGGCGCCCGTGCGCCTACACTGCGGTCATGAACCGCCATCTGCTGCTGCTGACCCTGGCCCAGGGTCTTTTTTTGATCAACAACATCACTTTCATCGCCATCAACGGCCTGGTCGGTTTGCAACTGGCGCCCTGGGGCTGGATGGCGACACTGCCGGTGATGGGCTACGTGGTCGGCGGCGCCATCGCCGCGCCACTGGTGGCGCGCACGCAGACGCGCTGGGGCCGCCAAGTGTCGTTCCAGATCGGATTGCTGGTAGCGCTCGGCTCGGCGCTATTGGCCGCCTTCGCCGCCTGGACGCGCCAGTTCTGGCTGCTGATGCTGGCCACCATGATCGCCGGCTACTACAACGCCAACGGCCAGCTTTACCGCTTTGCAGCCGCTGAACTGGCGCGCCCCGACTGGCGTGAAAAGGCGGTGTCGCTGGTGCTGGCCGGCGGTCTGCTGGGCGCGGTGATCGGCCCCAAACTGGCGACCTGGGCGCGCGCGTTGTTGCCGACCGAGTTCGTCGGCGCGTACCTGTCGCTGGCGGCGGTGGCGGTGCTTGGCATGGCGGTGGTGGCGGCGATCCGCTTTGCACCCGCGCCGCCCAAGCCTGACGGCATGGCGGTGGGCCGGCCGCTGGGCCAGATCATGCGCCAGCCGGTGTTCATCGTCGCCGCCCTGGGCGCGGCGCTGGGCTACGGCGTGATGAACCTGCTGATGGCCGCCACGCCGCTGGCGATGCAGGTGTGCGGCTTCGACTTTCAGGCCACGGCGCAGGTGTTGCAGTGGCACGTGATCGGCATGTTCGCGCCGGGCTTTTTCACCGGCCACCTGATCCGGCGCCTTGGCGCTTTGCCGGTCATGGCCGCCGGTCTGCTGCTCAACCTGCTGTGCGTGGCCATCGCGCTGACCGGTGTGGCGCTGGAGCAGTTCACCATCGCCTTGCTGTTGCTGGGCGTGGGCTGGAATTTTCTGTTCACCGGCAGCACCACGCTGGCTCTGACCACCTGGCAACCCGAGGAAAAAGACCGCGCGCAGGCGGCGATCAACTTCTGCGTCTTCGCCACCATGACGCTCACCTCCTTCGCCTCGGGCGCGCTGGTGACGACGCAAGGCTGGTTCTGGCTCAACCTGGGATCATTGCTGCCGCTGTTGCTGTTGGCGGCGGCGCTGGCGTGGCTTGGGATGCGCACAGCCGAGGCCAAGGCGCTCACGCAGGATACAGTCGGCGCTCGCGCGCATACAGCCGCGCCAGCCCGAGCAGAGCATCGGTAAAAGGCGTCGGCACCTGGGTCAGTTGCCCAAGTTCGCGCACCACGGTAACCAGGGCGTCGAGTTCCACCGCGCGGCCGGCTTGCACGTCTTGCAGCATCGACGGCTTGAACGCGCCTAGCTTGCGCGTGATGGCGTGGCGGTCTTCAGGCTGCTGGGCAATCGGGATGCCGATGCGCGCGCCGATCTCGCGCGCTTCCAGCATCACGGCGCTCATGAAGCCGCGCGCCAACTCGTCGTCCAGCACCCGGTCGGCGCTGGCGCCGGTGATGGCACAGACCGGGTTCACGGTCATGTTGCCCCACAGCTTGTACCAGATGTCTTGCTGAATGTGCTCCGACAGCGTGACCTCGAAACCGGCGCGTTGCAGCAGCGCGTCCAGCGCCCGAGCGCGTTCGGAACGGCTGCCGTCCGGCTCACCGACGATCAGCCCCTGGCCCATGCGGTGACGAATCACGCCCGGCGCATCGACCGAGCAACTGGCATGCACCACGCCGCCCAGCACGCGCGGCGCGGCAATGGCCCGCGCGATGGCGCCGCCAGCATCGACCGATTGCAGCGTGCGCCCCTTCGCCGCGCCGCCAAAGCCTTGCAAAAACCACCACGGCACGCCGTTCATGGCCGTCAGCACGGCAGTGCGTGGCCCGAGCAACGGGCCGATGGCGCGCGCCACGTCAATCATGGCCGGCGCTTTGACGGCGACGATGACCAAATCCTGTGCGCCCAATTCAAGGGGTTGATCGGTGGCGGTAACGGCAAACGCGCGCTCATCCGCCCCTTCGCGCAAGCGCAAGCCATGCGCGCGTAGCGCCGCCAAAGTCGCGCCGCGCGCCACCACGCTCACCGGCACGCCAACAGCCACCAGCCGCGCGCCGATCCAGCCGCCGATGGCGCCGGCGCCATAGATGCAGATTTTCTGAAACATGCCGAGCCTTGATGCTGCGTCGGGCGATGACAGCCCGACGGTGTGCTGAAGCGAATGAGACAATGATCGCATGAACACCCTCGCCCACCATTGGCACACGCGCTGGCCGCTGATTCAGGCGCCGATGGCAGGATCACAAGACAGCGCGCTAACGCTGGCCGTCAGCCGCGCGGGCGCGCTCGGATCGCTGCCTTGCGCCATGCTCTCACCCGAGATGATGCGCGCCGAACTTGAGAAGCTGACCGCCAGCGGTCTTCCCTATAACGTCAACTTCTTCTGTCACCAGCCGCCCGTACCCGACGCGGCGCGCCTGACCGCCTGGCGCGCTGTCCTCAAGCCGTATTACGACGAGTTCGGCCTCGCGCCCGATGCCGTGTCCGCCAGTCCCGCCCGCGCGCCCTTCAGCGCGGCGGCGGCGGACGTGCTGGCTGAATTCAAGCCGCCCGTGGTCAGCTTCCACTTCGGCCTGCCGGCGCCGGAATTGCTGGCGCGCGTCAAGAGTTGGGGCGCTTTCGTGCTGTCGTCGGCCACCACGGTGGAAGAAGCGCGCTGGCTCGAACAGCACGGTGCCGACGCCATCATCGCCCAGGGGCTGGAAGCTGGCGGCCATCGCGGGCACTTTCTGAACACCGACCTGAGCGCGCAAATGGGCGCCTTCGCCCTGCTGCCCCAGATCACGGCCGCCGTGCGCCTGCCAGTGATCGCCGCCGGCGGCATCGCCGACGCCGCTGGCGTGCGCGCGGCCCTGGCGTTGGGCGCCTGCGGCGTACAAGTAGGCACCGCCTACCTGTGCGCCGACGAAGCAACCACCGCGCCGCTGCACCGCGCCGCGCTGCAAAGCGAGGCGGCGCGTCACACGCAACTGACCACCTTGTTCAGCGGCGGCGCGGCGCGCGGCATCGTCAACCGCGCGATGCGCGAGCTAGGGCCGTTGAACCCGGTGGCACCGCCCTTTCCACTGGCCAGCGCCGCCCTTGCCCCACTGCGCGCCGCTGCCGAAAAAACCGGCCGCACCGATTTCACCCCGCTGTGGAGCGGCCAGAACGCCAGCGGCTGCCAAAGCGCGCCGGCGGCGCGGATCACGGTATTGCTGGCGCAAGGATTTAGAAATGAAATCCCCCCTGAGGAGGGATGCACCCAGCGGCCTGGCAAAGCCAACTGAAGCGGGTGGCGCGCCATTGGCATGTGGAACACACTGGGACGAATTTTGTAAGGCCGGCCAGGTATGACGGAACGGCTCCTTCGGGCAGCACCTGCGCTACCGTAATTTTCAGCGGCGGCTGAAGTGAAACTTGACCCGTTTAGCGCGACCGTTGTAGGGGCAACCCTTGTGGTTGCCCTTGTATCCACTGGACAAGGGCCGGTGTCGCGCACACAGGGCCACCACAAGGGTTGCCCCTAGGCCAAACGTTTCATGCGTCGCGGGTGACGCGTGAGCGCCATGGACAACTGAAGTGAAGCCGGATTTATATTCACGCCTTCTGACTTACAAAGGCGACGT
>JAITMV010000195.1 GCA_031277295.1 Burkholderiaceae bacterium
TCAATCTGGTTTTCAATCGGCAGGCCGTGGCAGTCCCAGCCCGGCACGTAGTGCGCGTCCATGCCTTTAAGCTGGCGCGTCTTGACGATCATGTCCTTCAGGATTTTGTTGACCGCGTGGCCGGCGTGCAACTGGCCGTTGGCATACGGCGGGCCGTCGTGCAGGATGAATTTTTCGCGCCCGGATCGCGCCTGGCGCAGGCGCTGATAAAGACCCTGCTCGTCCCACTGCTTGACCCAGCCCGGCTCGCGCTTGGGTAAGTCGCCGCGCATCGGAAACGGGGTATCGGGCAAGTTGAGCGTTTTGCGGTAGTCGGTTTTGTAGTGGGTGCTCATGGTGGCTGGAAACAGGGGAATTTTTGGATCAGAAAGGCCGATTGCGCTTGGCTGGCAAGCGCGGCCAGCGATGAATGCGGGAGCGGGGCCGGGTGCGAATGGCGCGGGGCGCGCATTCGCCGCCCCTTCAAATTCGGCCCGGGCGCGCGGCCAGCCAAGCGCGGGCATCGGCGCAGTCGCGGGCAATCCCTTCGGTCAGCGCCGCCAGGCTGTCATAACGCAATTCGTCGTGCAATTTGTGCAGCAGATCCACGCGGATGATTTTACCGTAGCCCCCCTCGCGGCCCAGATGCGGCGGCCATTGCAGCACGTGCGTTTCGAGCAGCACGCGGCCGCCGTTCACGTCGCGCGCATCGAGCGACGGGCGCACGCCCAGGTTCGCCACGCCGGGCAGCGGTTGCGCGTCCAGCCCATGCACCTCGACCACGAAAATACCGCTGGCGGCAGGCTTCCAGGCGTGGGCGCGGCGCGAAAAGTGCAAGTTCAGGGTGCGAAAGCCGTCGCCGCTGCCGGGTTGCGATTCGCCCAGCGCCTGCCCCAGCTTGCGCCCATGCACCACGTGGCCGCTGATGGCGTAGGGCCGTCCCAGCAAGGCGGCGGCTTCCTGCATTTTCCCGGCGGCCAGCGCCGCGCGCACGGCGGATGAGGACACGCGCTCGCCATGCACCTCATACGACTGCATCCGCGCCACGTCAAAACCGCCCGCCGCGCCCGCCGCGTCCAGCAGCGCGTAGTCGCCCGCGCGCCGCGCGCCAAAGCGGAAATCGTCGCCCACCAGCACGTAGCGCACACCTAAGCCGCGCACCAGCACCTCGTCAATAAACGCTTGCGGCGACAGGCTTGCCAGCGCCTGGTTGAAGGGCATCACCACCGCCTGATCGACGCCGCAGCGCTCCAGCTCGGCCAGTTTGTCGCGCAAGGTGGCGATGCGCGCCGGCGCCAGTTCCGGCTTGCCCTGCACGGCGGCAAACCAGTCGCGCGGGTGCGGCTCAAAGGTCATCACGCAACTGGGCACGCCCCGGTGCGCCGCCTCGTTGCGCAGCAGCGCCAGCATCGCCTGATGGCCGCGATGTACGCCGTCGAAATTGCCGATGGTCAGCGCGCAGCCAGGCGCGATGCCGGGGCGCAGGCCGCGAAAGGTTTTCATGGTGCAACGAACCTTATCGACCACGTTGACATCATCGACGAGAGGTGAGCCTCGCGGTAACTAGGCGATAGCCAAGTAGTGGATGAACACGTAGTCCAGCAGGTGGATGATTTCATGGGCTTCCTCGGGGGTGTCGAAGTGCTTGTTCAGGTTGATGAACATGCGCCGGTCTGAAATCTCACTGAATGCGTGCGCCTTGACAATATCAGAAAACTCGCTGCTCACCGCGTTGGCAATATCTTTTCGCAGATTGGCAACGCTGCCAATATTTTTCTCTTTGAGAGCCGCCGCGAAGGTGTCGTCGTCGAAGTAGAAGATGATCTGGCTGCCTTTCGTGAACGCTACGGGAAGACTGAAGAATGGCGTATAAAGATCGGCGGAGAAAGTTTCCCCCTTTTTCAACATGTCCTCGTGATGCTCCAAAATGCCATAGGTAGCGCCGTTTTTGTCACCCACTCCGGTGTATTCCTCCAGCACAAGGATGAACGGCTTGTGGCGCTTGATGAAGGCGTCCAGCTCTCTTTTCAGTGTTTCTTCGAACGAGGTGGAGCGGGCGTTGCTCAACAACGCGGTGGCCGCCACCACGAAGACCATCAGCGCCACGACCGAGCCCGCGATCTTTGAGATCGCATCCAGCCAATGTTCTGCTTCGCCGCCCTGGACAATGGCCCGAGCCAGCGCGCTGGCGATGACGGCAAGGCTCATTGCTGCCGCCAGCGTGATTTTCCAGTCTTTGAAGAGCTTGCCCAACACCGAGTGTGTCCTTCCGACAGAGGGGGAAGCCGCTGATCCTGGCCCGAAGGCCGGTTTTGGCAGAGGTGCTTGTGAAAACTAGCAAACTACTTTTTTTGTAGCGAACTTAACTGCGCTCAAGCAGTAAAAGCATCATAAAACTGGAGTATATTGCAATGCACCAAGACGGTCGGCGCTGGCAACACCGGCCACGAATGTTCCCACAAGGAGTCTTTTCGTGAAAGTGCTCAAACTGTCGGCACAAGGACTGCCGCAATCGTGGATCACGCTCGAACAGGCGGTGATTCACTACGCCACCGAAGAAGTACGCTGGGAAGCCGGTCGCCAGGTGGCGCTGTTTCGCGGCGGCCACAACGCCATCACCGGCGAACAGTCACTCATTGCCGTCAACAGCATCATCGGCACCAGGGGCGTGCCGGGCATCAACCCGTTCGATCTGCGCCCCAGCCTGACCAACGCCAAGCTGTTCGCCCGCGACCGCAACCTGTGCGCCTACTGCGGCGGCCATTTTGACGAAACCGATCTGACGCGCGAGCACATCGTCCCCCAGGCCCAGAATGGCCGCGACACCTGGATGAACGTTGTCACCGCCTGCCGCTCGTGCAACCACCGCAAGAGCGACCGCACGCCCGAGCAGGCGCGTATGCCCCTGCTGTACACGCCCTACGTGCCCAGCCTGTGGGAAGACTTCATCTTGCGCAACCGCCGCATCCTCGCCGACCAGATGGAATTTCTGATGGCGCACCTGCCACGCCACTCACGGCTGCATGGGTGAATTTTTTCACTAAACGGCTCGGATTAAGAGTGGCGGACATTTATTTTCGCTTTACTCTATGGCAAAATAACCTCGCTTAATGACGAAGGCGTGTCTTAGTCTCTTTTTTGTCACCTTCATCGGCGTTTAATGGGATTATGTTTGTAATTTCGTGATGAGTTTGACGTTACTAACTTGTTACGAGATCGCTTAAACCATCGCCGTTTTCCTTGCGCGCTGCCAGGCACATTGCCTTGACACCGTGTATCCGGTAGCGGGTCAAGGCCGGCACGGGTGCTGATGGCGCAAGAAAAGATGAGGTAACGTCAATGCGGGAAGTGAGCGCAAATCTGAATCCGTGGCCTCAAGGGGATGAGTTTTTCCTCTTCAACTCACGGGCTTAGGTGCAAGGCTTAAGCCTGATCGGGTCATGCCAAGCATTTGTAACGGCGAGCGGGCGCGTTTTGGCGGCATCAGCGTGTTTGAGACTGATTTATTCACACCCTCTCAGATAGTGTAAGAGGCAACGTATAACGTAAGAAAGGAATTCAAAAATGACTGTACAACAATCAAACGACAAGAATTTGACGGATACCGCCGTCATTGCAACGCGCGTGGCGGAGTTGGCCGGTAACGTCGGCGCCGCTGACGAGCAATGGGTGACCGCCAGCGCCACGCCGCTGGCGACGGTAACCGTCACGGGCAACGCGGATGACGCCGACCCTGGCGCCGAAATCGCTGTAGACACTCCCCCCCCCACCCTCATTCTTCCATACTTCCTAGGGTCGAAATGGTGGCACGACACGGACACCGACGACGAGGTGGTCGGTACTTGGAACCACGACTTCATCGGCATCACCCGCACGGACTTCTATG
>JAITMV010000019.1 GCA_031277295.1 Burkholderiaceae bacterium
CTGTCGTTTGGGCTGGGCGGCGGTCTCGAAATCTGCCGCACAAGTTGAGTGCGGCGACTCACCTACTTATACCCTTGTTTGCGCCAGAAACCGGATATTTTTTGTAAGCAATTGCTTCAGAGCGTGTTCACGATCTCGGCGTGAGGTGTGCGGCGATGCGGCATTGGGATGGGCTGCAAGGCGCGATCCGCAGCCAATGGCCCGTGTCATTGGCAAGGATTGCTTGCGCCGCAGCGCTTCCTAAGCCCGCGCCCGCTAAGCCCGCGCCGGGATCGTGAACACGTTCTCAGAGGCTCCCCTCATTCCGCTCCCGCATTGAGGGCCTGTGAATAGATTCATCACGCCCGCTTATGCCGCCAAACGTGCACAATGCGAGGTGTACGGTCGCCGACACGAGGACGTGCCGGGCCGTCTCACCTTACCCATGGCAGGAGGAACACACCGTGCTTTACAAGTTCAAATCCCAGGTCGCGGCCGACGTCATCATGCTGCAACCCGATGCTGAAACCCTGCTGAAAATCATCGGCAAGTCGCCCGGCGCGCAGGGCATCATCACCGTGGAGCAGGTTCCCGCCGCCCTGGACGCGTTGCGCCGGGCCATCGCGGCGCAAAAGCAAAAGCACGCGGAAAAGCTCGCCGGCAACGCCCCAAAGAGCGATGACAAGGATGACGACGGCGTGCCGCTGGATCACCGCGCCGGCCCGTTCATGCATCTGCTGGAGCATAGCGCGCAAGCAGGCAAGGACGTGGTCTGGGGCGTGTAAGCGCAGCGCGCCGCGGTTTAGGGCAGCCATACCGAATCGATATAACACCTAGCGCATAGGGCGTGGCGCTTTGCCGTGTTCGTTTGCCAGAATCGGCAGCGCCCGGTTCGGGTTGTCCGCGCCAGCAAGGCTGGGGAGGAAAAACACGAAAACCGGTCGCTGGCGAGCCTCGCCATCCCATCCGACTTCACCGTTCAACCAAAAAAGGAGACATCAGGTATGGACAAACAAATGAGCGAAACTTTGGTGCGCACGGGTCCCGGCACGTCGCTGGGCAATGTGATGCGCCGTTACTGGGTGCCGATTTTGCTTTCACGCGAGATCGCCGAGCCTGATTGCCCGCCGGTGCGGGTGCAAATTCTGGGCGAGAAGCTGCTGGCTTTTCGCGATACCGACGGTCATCCGGCGTTGATTTATGAGTTTTGCTCACACCGCGGCGTGTCTCTGTATTTCGGGCGCAACGAGGAAAACGGCGTCCGTTGCGGCTATCACGGCGTCAAGTTCGACCGCCACGGCCACTGCGTCGATGTGCCGTCGCTGCCAAAGAACCGCGAGGCGTGCAAGCATTTGGACATTGCCGCTTATCCGTGCATCGAGCGCGCGGGCATCGTTTGGGCCTACATGGGCCCCAAGGACAAGCAACCCGAGCCGCCGAACCTGGAATGGTGCACGCTGCCGGAAAGTCACGTGTTCGTCTCCAAGCGCTGGCAGGAGTGCAACTACCTTCAGGCGATGGAAGGCGGTATCGACACCAGCCACGTGTCGTACACGCACGCCTATGAGGTCGCCGACGATCCGATGCACCAGCACTCGAAGGCGCTCAAGTATTTTGCCGACGGCAACGTGATCTTCGAGGTGGAGCAGATGCCGCACGGCCTGACGATGTTCGGCCGTCGCAATGGCGAGCCTGATTCGTATTACTGGCGCGTCACGCAGTGGCTGTTTCCGTGGTACACGCTGATTCCGCCGTTTGGCGATCACCCGCTGGGCGGCCATGCCTGGATTCCGATGGATGACCACAACTGCTGGGCCTGGAGCATCAACTTCCACCCCGACCGGCCACTGACGCCGCAAGAGCGCCAGGCGCTCTCGGAAGGCAAGGGCATCCACTGCCCCTACGAGCCGGGCAGCAACTTCCGCCCGCTGGCCAACAAGGACAACGACTACCTGATCGACCGCCGGGCGCAAAAAGGGCGGCTGACTTACACGGGTGTGTTCGGCATTGCCATGCAGGACACCTCGTTGCAAGAGAGTATGGGGCCGATCCAGGACCGCAGCGACGAAGCGGAAAAACTGCTGCCTACCGACCGCGCCATCGTGATGGCGCGCCGGATGCTGTACGACTCCGCGGTCGCCAACACGTTGACGCCTGACGCCGATCCTCCGGCCGTGAACGCCAATCGGCAGCATGTGCGCGCCGCCGGTGTTTTGCTGCCGCGCTCGCAAAAGCCGCAGGTCTGGGCGACAGAGAACCTGAACGACGGCAAGGGCAAGCCGGTCTTCTCCGTTTGACGAGGTGGCGTGAAAAGGGCTTTGCGGCGGGCCGCCCGTCTGCCGCAAAGCCCCCCCGTGCGCGCTCGTCGCTCCACGGCTGTGTCCGCGCGCGGAAAGCCGTGGATTGATGCGCGTGCGCATTACCGTCCGCATTACTGAAGGTAGGCATGCAATCAGGAACCAGACTCCAACATAAGGCCGCGCTGATTACCGGCGGCGCTGGCGGCATCGGCGCGGCGACGGCGCGCGCGTTTTGCGGCGAGGGCGCAGCCGTGCTGCTGGTGGACGCCAATGAGGCGGCGCTGGCGCAAGTCGCGGACAGGCTCAGGCAACAGTATCCGCACGCCCGTATCGAGTGCCTGAGGGCCGATATTTCACAAGAGGATGACGCCCGCCGCGCCGTCGATCAAGCGCAAGCGGCATTCGGGCGGCTGGACGTGCTGGTCAACAATGCGGCGATGCGCAATTACAGCGCCTTGTCGCAGGCCACGCCCGCCGAGTGGCAGGCGATGGTGGCGGTCAACCTGATCGGCACGTCCAACTACTGCAAGGCGGCGCTGCCGCTGTTGCGCCAGGCTGAAAAGGCGAGCATCGTCAACGTGTCTTCGTGCTACGCCGTTACCGGGCGCAAGGGCATGGGGTTGTACGACGCGACCAAGGCCGGTATGCTGGCGTTCACGCGCACGCTGGCGTTCGAGGAGGCCGAGCACGGCATCCGCGTCAACGCGGTGTGCCCCGGATCGACGTTGACGGACTTTCACGTTCAGCGCGCGCAGGCGGCGGGCAAAGACGTCGAGACGCTCAAGACCCAGCGCCAGGATACCTCGCTGCTGCGCCGCTGGGCCGCGCCGGAAGAAATCGCGTGGCCGATTCTGTGGTTGGCCAGCGACGAAGCCTCGTTCATCACCGGCACCACGTTGCTGGTCGATGGCGGCCTGCACATCATGTAAGAGCGAAAACCCATGAGCGATACCGATACCCTGAACGTGCGCGTGGCGCGCATCAAGATCGAGGCGCAGGACATTTACAGCTTTGAGCTGGTTGATCCGGCCGGCGGGCAGTTGCCTGCCTTCGAGGCTGGAGCGCACGTCGACGTGCGCGTGCCGGACACTACCGTCACGCGGCAGTATTCGCTGTGCAGCCCTGCATCCGAGCGCGGCCATTACCGCATCGCGGTGCTCAACGATCCCAACTCGCGCGGCGGCTCGCGCGGTATGCATGAGCGGGTGTACGAAAGCGACGTGCTGGAAATCAGCGCCCCGCGCAACCATTTCCCGCTGCACCCCGAGGCCGGCAAGCACCTGCTGCTGGCCGGCGGCATCGGTATTACGCCGCTGCTGTGCATGGCGCACACGCTGCACGGCCAGGGGCGCGACTTCACGCTGCATTACTGCGCACGCACGCGCGAGAGCGCGGCGTTCGTGGCCGAATTGGAGCAAGCGCCGTTCGCCGGCCGGGTGCAATTTCATTTCAGCCGCGCCGATGGCGGCGAGTCCAAGCGGCTTGACCTTCAGGCGCTGCTGGCCGCGGCGGACGCCGGCACACACCTGTACGTCTGCGGCCCGCAGGTTTTCATGGACGCCGCGCTGGAGGCCGCGCGCAAGCTGGGCTGGGACGAAGACCGCCTGCATTACGAGTTTTTCGCCTCCGACGTGGACGCGACCGGGCAGCCGTTCGAGATCAAACTGGAGCGCTCGGGCAAGACGGTGCAGGTGGCCGGTGACCAGAGCGCCGCCGACGCGCTGCTGGCCGTCGGCATCAAGCTGCCAATGTCGTGCAGCCAGGGCGTCTGCGGCACCTGCCTGACGCGCGTTCTGCAAGGCACGCCCGATCATCGTGACGTGTATCTGTCAAAGGCTGAAAAAGCCAAGAACGACCAGTTCACGCCCTGTTGCTCGCGCGCCAGATCACCCACGCTGGTGCTGGACTTGTAAACCTCAGGCTTTTCCGGCCTCAATCTCATGACAGGAGACAAGATGATCGACTTTTCCCGCCCCCTTTCCCGTCGAACCATGCTGGCTGCCACGATGGCGACGGCCGTCGGCAGCACACACGTGGCGGGCAACGCCCAACCGAACGGCGCTTCGACGGCAGGCGGCGCTTCCAGCAACTGGAAGCCTACCCAGCCCATCAAAATCGTCGTGCCGGTCGTTGGCACCACCAACGACCAACTGGCGCGGCTGGTGGGGCCTGAATTGTCCAAGGCGCTGGGCCAGCCCGTGGTGATCGAAAACAAGGGCGGCGCTGGCGGCAACATCGGCGCCGATTTCGTCGCCAAATCCAAGCCGGATGGCTATACGCTGCTGGTCGGCTACAACGGACCGCTGGCGATCAACCAGACGCTGTTTCCCAAACTGCCTTACGACCCGATAAAAGATTTCGCGCCGATCACCCTGGCGGTCAGGGCGCCGCAGTATCTGGTGGCCAGCATGAAGTCGGACTTCACCTCGGCGCAGGACTTCATTGCCAAGTCCAAGGCCAATCCTCAAAAGTATTCCTACGCCTCGATCTCCATCGGCAGCGCCTCGCATCTGACGATGGAAATGCTCAAGCAGGCCGCCGGTATCGACGTGGTGCACGTGCCTTACCGCGGCGCTCCGCCGGCACTGATCGACTTGATGGAGGGCAATGTGCAGGTCGCTTTCCTGGTGCCGGGCAATGTGCGGACTTATGTCGGCGCGGGCAAGATCAAGCTGCTTGCGACATCCGGAGCAAAACGCTTCAGAAGCGCCCCCGATGTTCCGACGCTGATCGAACTCGGCTACCCGACGATGGACGCTCAAAGCTGGATCGGCTTTTTGGCGCCCGCCGGCACGCCGCAGGAGATCGTCGACGTCTACAACCGCGAGATGGTCAAAATACTGAACTCGCCGACGATCACCCAGGCGCTGCATGACATGGAATACGAGGTCGTCGCCGGTTCATCGCGTCAATTTTCTGACTGGATCGCCTCCGAAGCCGAGACGTGGGGCGCCATCGTCAAGTCCACGGGCGCTCGCGTGTAAAGGAACCTCTGGACAAATCTGGCTGCGGCCCCGTGGGTTGGCGGCATGGGCGAAGCGCTGCTTTCCTTCGTGCATTTGTCGGCCATTCTCGGCTGGGTGGTGTTCGCGTCCGCTCAGTCGGCGCTGTGCCGCATCGACTGGCTTAATGTCGCCGCCGTGCGCCGGCTGGCGCGATTGGATGCCGTGTCATGGCTGGCCACCGCTGCGGTGCTGCTGACCGGGTTGGCGCGCGTCGTGTGGGGGGCCAAGGGCACGTGGTATTGGCATAACCCGCTACTGTGGCTGAAGCTGGCGTCGTTCATTTGCGCAGCATTGCTGCTGGCCGCCGCCGGCCGCCGTTACCGTCGCTGGCAGGCGCGGCTGAACGCTGGCGGTGAGCTGCCGCTGGCCGCCGACGTACATGCCGCGCGCTTGCTCGTGATGATCGCCACGCACCTGGTGGCCGTGATCCCGCTGGCTGCCGTGTTCATGGCGCGCGGCTATGGTTGATTCACCCGCCAAGAATGGCCCATGCGCCGCCTACAATCGTCGCGATCCATCCACGATTTGTCGATGAGCTTGCTGCTTTTGACCTTGCCGCCTGGTGCGCCGGGGGGCTATGAATACGCCACTTCGGTCGACGGCCGGAGCGTGGCCAGGTACGGTCATGCCGACGCGGCGCTGCTGCCGCCGGCCGGGCGCGGCGTGGAGGTGGTGGCGGTGGTGCCGGCGGCGCTGCTGTCGTGGCAACGCGTAAGGCTGCCGCGCGGCATTGGCCCTGGCTCACCGCGTCTGCGCGCGGTGCTGGCCGGTCTGCTGGAAGACCGGTTGCTGGACGCGCCGGAACAACTGCACTTTGCCCTCGACCCCGATGCCGCCGCCGACGGCCCGGCCTGGGTAGCGGTGTGCGACAAAACCTGGCTGGCGGCGCACCTGCACGCGCTGGATGCGGCCGAGCGCCCGGTTGGGCGTATCGTGCCCGAGTTGTATCCGCGCACTGGCGTGCTGCGCCTGATCGTCACCGGGCAGCCCGAGCGGCCCTGGGTGCTGATGAGCGGGGACGGCGTGCCCGACGGCGCGCAAGCCTTGCCGCTGACGCCCGGCGCATTGGCGCTGTTGCACGATTCGCAAGCGACGCCCGACGACGGGATAAGGAAACCCCCACGCTCCCCTGCTTCGCATGGGGCGCCGCCCCCCGAGGGGGCTGCGGGCGACGACGGCCCAGCAATCGAGCTGCTGGCAGAGCCTGCCGTGGCGGCGCAGGCCGAGCAGATTTTCAACCGTCGCGTTGTCCTGTGTCCGCCGGCTGAGCGGCTGCTGATGGCCGGCCGCTCACCGTGGGATTTGGCGCAGTTGGACCTGGCGCGCACCGGTGCGGCGCGCGCGGCGCGGCGGGCGGCGGCGCTGTGGCGCGATTTTCTATACGCACCGCTGTGGCGGCCGGCGCGCTGGGGTTTGGCGCTGCTGTTGCTGGCGCATTTGATTGGCCTGAACGTCTGGGCTTGGCGCACACAGCAGGAACTGGCTGCGCGGCGCGCGCAAATCGTCGCTACGTTGACAAAGACTTTTCCGCAAGTCAAGACGGTAATTGACGCGCCGGCGCAGATGGCGCGCGAAATCGCCACCCTGCGCCAGTCCACCGGCGCGGCTTCGGCGCGCGATCTGGAGCCGATGCTCGGCGCTTTGGGGCAATACGCGCCCGAGGTTGCTCCCGCCGCCGCGTCCGGCGCGGTCGAATTCGCCGCTGGCGAGTTGCGCGTCAAAGGCGTGCAACTGCCCGCCAGCGCGCTGGCCGAGGCCAACCAACGCCTGCGTCCGCAAGGCTACCAACTGCAAACCGATGCCGACGGCGTGTTGCTGCGCCTGGAGGCCAGCCCGTGAAACATGGCGACGATTCGAACATCAACCGCCTGCACCAGCAGTGGCAGCGGTTGGGCGCGCGCGAGCGCCGCTTGCTCGCGCTGGCCGCCACCGTGGTGGCGCTGGCGCTGCTGTGGTGGGTTGGCTTGGCGCCAGCGCTGCGCACGCTGCGTGAGGCCGGCTTGCAACGTGTGACGCTGCAAGCACAGGCGCAGCAGATGCAGCAACTGGCGCGCGAGGCCGAGGCGCTCAAGTCCATGCCGCGCATCACCAGGGCCGAAGCGCTGCGCGCGCTCGAAACCACCGTCTCGCAACGCCTGGGCGCCAGCGCCCGGTTGACCGTGGCGGGCGAGCGCGCCATCGTGACGCTCAAAGACGCGCCCGCCACCGGTTTGGCCCACTGGCTGACTGACGCCCGCGTCAACGCCCGTTCGACCCCGGTTGAAGCGCGCCTGACGCGCGCCGCTGCCGCCACCGCTGCCGATGCCGAGGTGATCTGGAGCGGCACCCTCTCGCTTGGTCTACCATGAACGCGGCTCCATCCCCATCCTATTCGCGCCCGCAGAAATCGGCTCGCCCGGCTTTCGCCGCGCCGTGGCGCTGGGCGCTGGCCGGCGCGCTGGCCGGTCTGGCGCTCATGCTGGCCATCAACGCGCCGGCGCGCTGGCTGGCCCATGCGCTGGAGCGCGCCAGCGGTGGCGCGGTGCGGCTGGCCGAGCCGCAGGGCAGCGTTTGGTCGGGGTCGGCCCAGTTGGTGCTGACCGGCGGCGTCGGCAGCCGAGACAGCGCCGCGCTGCCGGGCCGGGTGCGCTGGCAACTATGGCCCGCCTTGACCGGCTTGCGCGCTCGCGTCAGCGCCGACTGCTGCACTCCGAGCGGCCCGTTGGCGCTGCGCGCCAGTCTGCGCTGGGGCGGCGCGCGAGTGGCGTTGGCCGACGGTCAATCGCTCTGGCCCGCCGCGCTGTTGGCCGGCCTGGGCACGCCGTGGAACACCATCTTGCCGCAAGGCGAGTTGACGCTGACAACCCGGAACCTGCAACTCGAATGGGCGGCGGGCCGCTTCGCCTTGCAAGGGCACGCCGAAGTGACGGCACGGCATCTTCGCTCACGCCTGTCCACGCTTGAGCCGCTGGGTTCGTACCGGCTTGAGTTACGCGGCGGCGACGCCGTGGCGCTGGAGTTGACGACGCTCGAAGGCGGCCTGCAACTGTCCGGAAGCGGCCAATGGGTCGGCGCCCGGCTGCATTTTTCGGGTGAGGCGCGCGCGGCGGCCGGACTGCAAACGCAACTGGCCAACCTGCTCAACCTCATCGGTCGTCGGCAAGAGGACAAGGCGATCATCTCTTTGGGATAGCCCGGATAAATAAATATCCAGGCTAACTTATGGCATCCTTGCACCTTTTCCGCCGTCGGCTATTTGCTGGCGCAACAGTCCTCACCAACCGCGCCATGCTCGCTTTTTTCTGTCATCGCCCCGATGTCCGCGCCGCCGCCGCTGCGCGCTGGCGGCGCACCACGCTCGCGCTAGCGGCGGCGCTGGCCGCGGCGGTCGGCGCACACGCGCAAACAGCCGCATCGGTCACGGTGGTCAACACCAAGACCGCCAACGCTGCGTCGGGCCAACGGCCCGGCAACGTGATGCTGGACTTCGCCAATGCTGAAATCGACGCCGTGGCGCGCACCATGGCCACCATTACTGGCCGCAACGTGGTGGTTGATCCGCGCGTCAAGGGCACCATCACGCTGACCAGCACCACGCCGGTGTCGCCCGCCGAGGCGCTGCGGCTGTTCGCGGCGCAGTTGCGCACGCAAAGCTTTGCGCTGGTCGAATCCAACGGGCTGTACCTGGTGCTGCCCGAGGCCGAGGCCAAGCTGCAAAGCGGCGCCGTCTCCGCCGGCTCCCGGCCGGCCGCGGGCGGCCAGATCGCTACCCGGATCTTCCGCCTCACGCACGAAAACGCCAACACGCTGGTACCCGTGCTGCGGCCCCTGATTAGCCCCAACAACACCATCAACGTCAGTCCCGGCACCAACGCCATCGTCATCACCGACTACGCCGATAACCTGCAACGCCTGGGCCGCATCATCGCCGCGCTGGACGTGGCCAATGCCACTGGGGTAGAGATCGTGCGGCTACGCCATGCCGTCGCGTCCGACTTGGCGCCGCTGGTGGCCAAGCTGCTGGAGCCGGGCGGCACCGCCGTGGCGACGCTCGCCGCGCCATCACAATCGGCGCCTGGGCAGCCGGGCGCGGCTGCCCAGGCGGCGGCGCTGTCGGCCAGCAGCGGCGACGGCTACCGCACCACCTTGGTACCCGAGCCGCGCAGCAACGCCATCATCATTCGCGCCGCCAACCCAGCGCGGCTGATGCAGGCCAAATCGCTGATCGAACAACTCGACCGCCCCGCCGACACCCGCGGCGACGCCAGCGAAGGCGGCAACATCCGCATCGTGTACCTGAAAAACGCCGACGCCGCCAAGCTGGCCGTCACGTTGCGCGCGGCGTTGGCAGCGCTGCCCGGCCAAAGCGGCAGCCCAGGCGCGAATGCGGCGTCCGGCGGCAATACCGCCAACATGGCAAGCAACCAAGCCGCGCAAAGCATGCAAAACACCGCGTTCGGCGGCGGCAACAGCTCATCCACCGGCTTGAACAGCGGCCCCACCATCAACGCCGCGGCCAACAACCAGCCCAACACCGGCGGCCCCATCCAGGCCGATCCGTCCACCAATTCGCTCATCATCAGCACGCCCGAGCCGATCTATCGTCAACTACGCGCCGTCATCGACCAACTCGATCAACGCCGCGCGCAGGTCTACGTGGAAAGCCTGATCGCCGAAGTCAACACCAACCGCGCGGCCGACCTGGGCATCCAGTGGCAAAGCCTGTTGGGCAACGGCGACAAAACCGGCGGCGTGATCGGCACCAACTACGGATCGCCCAATATCTTCCAATTCGCCGGCCAGTTCATCGGGGCCGACAAAAGTGGCTGGAGTCCGCCGGGCAATTTCCAATATCCCAGCGCGGGTTTCAACCTGATCTTCGGCTCGCGCGCCCTGAGTATGCTGGCCAACTTTCTCCAGAGCACCGGCGCGGGCAACATACTTTCGACGCCTACCTTGCTCACGCTCGACAACGAAGAAGCGCGCATCATGGTCGGCCAAAACGTGCCCATGAAAACCGGCAGCTACACCACCAACACCGGCGGCAACGGCGGCGCCATCGGCAACCCGTTCCAGACCTACGAGCGCGAGGACGTCGGCATCGCGCTGCGCGTGCGCCCGCAAATCAGCGAAGACGGCTCGATCAAACTGGTGATCTATCAAGAGGTCTCCAGCATCGACGAAACCAAGTCCACCCAGGACGGGTTCATCACCAACAAGCGCGCCATCGAATCCAGCGTCATTGTGGGTGACGGCCAGATCATCGCCTTGGGCGGCCTGCTGCAAGACCAGATGAGCACCAGCGAGGACAAGGTGCCGCTGCTGGGTGACATTCCAGTCATGGGCAATCTGTTCAAAAGCCAGAACCGCACGCACAACAAGACCAACCTGATGGTATTTCTGCGCCCGGTCATCGTGCGCGACGCCGCCGCCGCCGAGAGCTATTCGCTCGACCGCTACGACTACATGCGCGCGCTCCAGCAAGGCGCGCAGCCCAGCCGCGGCGGTATGCTCGACGTCGGCGGCGCGCCGGTCATGCCCGCGGCCACGCCGGTCAACCCGCAGGCAGCCAACCGTCCCGTGGCAGTGCCGCCGTTGCTCGGCTCCACCATGCGGGCCAACCCGCCCGCGGCCCGCCCGGCGACGCGGCAGCAGCGGGTTTTCAGGCCCGCCGCGGGCGAACACAATGACCTCAGCGGCGCGCCATTCAAGACCGAGCCCTAAACCTAGAAACGGCAGTTCACCGCTTATTATCTTCATGAAGCTGCATGAATACTAACTTTCGTGGTTTCGCTGGTCTTCACCTTTTTGGTGACCGCGCTACGCACTCGCCAGCACCGCTACGCCTAAGCCATGCGGCGTTGCTCGTCCTTGCGGGCATTAGCCCGCGGCGTCCTCGCGTCTTGCCTGGCTTAGGCGTAACGGCACTGGCAAGCGCGTTCAACTGCCGTTTCTAGGTTTAACCGTGTCCGGCGCGCGCTACCCGCTGCCCTACGCCTTCGCGCGTGCCGCCGGCCTGCTGCTGGAAGACGACGGCCATAGCCTGACACTGTGGCACGGCGGCAGCCCCGACGCCGGCTACTTGAGCGAAGTCATGCGCTGCCACGGCGGCGGCCCGGCGCCGCTGGTGTTGGAACAGGCCGACCCTCATGCGCTGGCGCAGCGCATCAGCGCCGCCTATTCGCAAAGCGAATCCAGCGCCGCGGCGGTAGTCAGCGAGGTCGAAAGCGACGCCGACTTATCGCGCATCATGCAAGAGTTGCCGGCGGTCGAAGACCTGCTCGAAGCCGCCGACGACGCGCCCATCATCCGCATGTTGAACGCGCTGCTGACGCAAGCCGCGCGCGATGGCGCCAGCGACATCCATATCGAGCCGTATGAGCGCCATTCAAGCGTGCGCTTTCGCGTTGACGGCGCGCTGCGCGAGGTGGTGCAGCCCAACCGCGCGCTGCACGCGGCGCTGATCTCGCGCCTGAAGATCATGGCCGACCTCGACATCGCCGAAAAGCGCCTGCCGCAAGACGGCCGCATCAGCTTGCGCCTGGGCACGCGCGCCATCGACGTGCGCGTATCCACCCTGCCCGGCGCGCACGGCGAACGCGCGGTGCTGCGCCTGCTCGACAA
>JAITMV010000021.1 GCA_031277295.1 Burkholderiaceae bacterium
TTTGCGGGTTTGGGCGAGCAAAGCGAACCCAGACATCGCCATCCCGGCCGTCGGGGTTTGCTCACCCCAGCCTGAACGTCCTCATGACTGCCCTTGTCACTGAATTGGGTCTGCTATGGCGCTTGCGCGGGCTGTTGGCGGTATTGACGCGGCGCGAACTGGCGGCGCGGTTTGCGGGTTTGGCCGGCGGGTTGGTGTGGGTGTGGCTGCCGCCGTTGCTGACGGTGGCGTCGTATTACCTGGTGTTCGACGTGGTGTTCGGCATGAGATTGGGTGGCCAGGCGCCGACGGTGCGCGTGGGCACTTATCTGATCGTCGGCATGCTGGCCTGGATGGCGTTCGCCGACGCGGTGCAACGCGGCATGGCGAGTTTGCTGGAGGCCGGCGGCACGCTGCAGAAGAACCCGCTGCCGCCGGGGCTGTTTCCGGCCCGTGCGGCGCTGGCCAGCGCCGCGGTGTTCGCGCCGCTGCTGCTGCTGTTGATCGCGCTGTATGGCGGCGTACACCATTTTGGCTGGGGAGTGCTGGCGGTGCCGGCGCTGATCGTGCTGCAAAGCCTGCTGGCTTTTCTGTTGGCCTATCTGTTGGCCATCATGGCGGCGGCTTTGCGCGACGTGGTGCAGGTGGTGGGGGTGCTGCTGTCGCTGGGGGTTTTTTTGTCGCCGGTGCTGTTTCCGGTGACGCTGTTTCCTCAAGCCTGGCGTTGGCTGCTGTGGCTCAATCCGATGACGGGGCCGGTGCTGGGCTATCAATCGGCGCTGCTGCAAGGGGCGTGGCCGCCGCTGGCGGTGTGGCTGGCGATCGTGGCGTGGCTGGCGCTGCTGGCGGCGCTGTTGTCGCTGGCGCTGGCGCGCAGCCGCGATCAACTGATCGATTGGCTATGAAAATGGTCCATCCCCAGGCTCCACTTGCCGCGCGATGTTGTGCCCACCCTCTCAAGGGCACCTTGGCACGACCTGTTTCGTGGCCTTTTGGCTCATTCGGTATCATGCACCGCGTCCGGTGGGAGTATGAGGATGTGCGGCGCGACCTGCAAGGCTGTCCACGTCAGCGAACGCTCCAGCAGTGCGGGCTGCTGCAAAAGCGTGTTGCCGGGGGGGCCACGCCCAGGGGTGCCGCAGACTTGGCTTGCTGTGCGGCCATTGGGCTGGTTCGGTTTCGTGCGCCGCGTGTGGTAGTGGCGGCATGGTGATGCACGGCGCTCATGTGCCGCTGATTTTGCACGGGGTGGGCAAGGAGTACCGCTTGTACGACTCGCCGCGCGCGCGTCTGAAGGCGCTGCTGACGGGGCGGGCGCTGCACCGCAGCCATTGGGCATTGCGTGAGGTGTCGTTTGCATTGAAGCGCGGCCAGTGCCTGGGCGTGGTGGGCAGCAATGGCGCGGGCAAGAGCACGCTGTTGAAGCTGGTGACGGGCACGTTGCAGCCTAGCGCCGGGCAGGTGGCGCGCGAGGGGCGGGTGACGGCAATTTTGGAGCTGGGCGCGGGCTTTCACCCGGACTTTACGGGGCGTGAAAACCTGTATTTCGGCGGCAGCCTGATTGGTATCGGCAGCGAGGAAATGGCGGCGCTGGAAGATCAGGTGCTGGCGTTTGCCGAGATCGGCGAGGCGATTGACCGCCCGGTCAAAACCTATTCCTCGGGCATGGCGGTGCGCTTGGCGTTTGCGCTGGTGACGGCGGTGGAGCCGGATGTGCTGATTATCGACGAGGCGCTGGCCGTGGGCGACCAGCATTTCCAGAAGAAGTGCATCGACCGCATTCGCGAATTCCGCGAAAACGGCTGTACGATTTTGTTTTGCTCGCACAGCCTGTATCACGTGCGGCATTTGTGTGACGCCGCGCTATGGCTGGATCAAGGCCGGATGATGGAGCTGGGCGATACCGAAACGGTGTTGGCGGCTTACGAAAAGTATGCGCGGCTGCTGGATGAGCGGGCGCAAAGCGCCGCCGCCGCGCCGCCGCCCACGGCGCAGGCCGCCGAAAAACGCGATCCGGATGCGGCGGCGATTTTGTCGTGCGATATTTCAGACTTGCACGATCAGGGCGAGGGCAAGCCGCCGCTGCTGCAAAGCCGTGATTTGGTGGCGACGATCACGGTGCGCGGCCAGGGGCAGGAGCGCCCGCACGTCGGCTTTATGCTGGAGCAAGACCGTGGCGTGGGTATTACGTCGATGACGACGTGCGAGGATGGCGTGGCTTTGACGCCGGTCGGCGAGCCGCAAGACAGGACTTGGGGCGTGACGTTGACGCTTGCTGATTTGCCGCTGCATACGGGCGATTACGTCGTGAGCGTTTATCTGTTTGATGCGTCGGGGCTGGTCACTTACGACCTGTGGTTCAAGTTCAAGGTGTTTCGCTTTGTCGCGCCAACGCTGGTGCCGGGTTTGGTGCGTTTGCCGTATAGATGGACATGACTGACGCAAATCGGGCACGAGCGGGGCGCTTGGTTTTTTGGCAAGAGTTATTGATGCATCCTTTTTTGCGTCAGTCGTATAGATGGACATGACTGACGCAAATTAGGCACGGGCGGGGGCGCGTCTCTGATTCGCGTAAATCCTGATGGAGTTGAGCTTTGGGCGATGTATTGCAGCAATTGCTGGCGGTTACGGCCGCTGGGCCGGCGCCGGAGGCCGAGGCGCGCGCTGCGCTGGCGCGTGGGCGCGCTTTGTTGGCCGCGGGTGATCGCGATGGCGCGGTGGTGGCGTTGCGGGTGGCGGCGGTGGCCGCGGCAACGCAATTGGAAGCGCACAACCTGATTGAGACGAACGCGCTGGCGTGGGCGTTTTCCGAGGTCATGGGGGTGGATGCGCGCATCGATCCGGCGGACGACGTGTATGGTTTTTTTACCGGCTACGGGACTTGGTCAAGCCCCATGCGCGATTATTTGGCCGACGGCTGGCGCACGCTGTCGGAGTTGCTGGTGCTGCTGGAGCGCGCCGGGCGTCCGCTGATGGGCTGCGAGCAGGTGCTGGAGTTTGCCAGCGGGCACGGGCGGTTTACGCGCCACCTGGTCAAGGCGTTGGGGCCGCAGCGGGTGACCGTATCGGACGTGGTGGCGCAAGCGGTGGCGTTTTCGACCGAGTGTTTTGGCGTTCGCGGCTTTGTGTCGACGCCAGACCCGGCGGCGCTGCGCTGGCCGGGGCGCTTCGATCTGGTGTTCGTGCTGTCGCTGTTCAGCCATTTGCCGCGTGCTACCTGGTCGGCGTGGCTCGGGCGTTTATGGCAGGCGGTGGCGCCGGGCGGGGTGCTGGTGTTCAGCACGCATGGCGAAGAAGCGGCCAGGCGCGCTGGCGTGCGGTGGGCTGACGACGGCTTTCACTTCGTCGCCGCCAGCGAGTCGAGGGCGATTGCGGCCGATGAGTACGGCACCACGTTCACGTCGGCGGATTTCGTGCGCGCGCGCATCCGTGAGCTGACGCCGCCCGCGGCAAGCTGGCGAACGGAGCCGGCTTGGTTCTGGGGCCATCAGGACGCGTTTGTGCTGGCGCGTCCGCCGGATGGCGGGCTGGCGTGAGCCGGTTGTTGCGTATCCGGCGGCGGCTTTTGCACGAATGCCGGGATTTGCTTGAATTGGTGCTGCTTCCGGGCTTGGCCGCTGTGCTGCCGTGGCCGCTGTGTTTTCGTGTTTTCCGGCGCTTGGCGCACTGGCGTTGGCTTTACAGGGATGTCTGCGAGCAGGCGGTGCGCCAGGCGCGGGCGTGCGGCGTTGTCGATGACGAGGCGCATTGGCACTGGATGCGACGGCTGGTGACGCTGGTCGATCACGCGGATTTTTACCTCTCGCACCTGCGTGGCCGCGCGCGCGCGCGCCGCTGGCTGGCGCGCCGCGTGTGCGAGGAGGGCGCATGGCCGCCGCCAGATCGCGCGGCGATTTTGTGTACCTTTCATTGGGGCGCCGGCCTGTGGGGATTGCATGGCGCCGCGCGTGCGGGTTTACATGCCCATATGCTGGTTACCCGGCCGGCTGCACAGGCTTTCCAAGGCCGTGCGGTGCGCGCCTGGTACGTGCGCTTGCGAATCCAGGAAATTACCCGCGTGCTGGGGTATGAGACGCTGGACGTGTCGGCGCCGCTGCGCCAGGTCATTCGCGCCTTGCGCGCCGGGCAGCAAATTGTGGCGGTGGTTGACGTGCCCGCTGACCAGGTGGCCGCCAGCGAGCCGGTGACGGTGATGAATATGCCGGCCCGCATTCCGCGCGGTTTGCTGCGGCTGGCGGTTGATCGAGGCGTGCCGGTCACGGTGTATCTGAGCGGGTTTGACGTGCGCACGGGCCGGCATCAGGTACGCATCAAACCGTTGGGCGTTTACGATGATTTGCAGGTCTTGATCGGCGATGTGTTCCGGCACCTGGACGAGGCCCTGGCGCAAGAGCCTGCGGCCTGGCACTTCTGGAGCGAAGCCAGGCGATTTTTCGTGGCGTGATTCGTAGCGACCGTAGGGCGGGGTGAACCCCATAGACGCTAACTTAAAGCTCCCTCCCCCTTTGGGGGGATTATTGCAGGGCTGACTCCTCAGCGACCGCCGAAGATCGCCGTGCCCACGCGCACCATCGTGCTGCCGGCGGCCACCGCCGCTTCCAGGTCGGCGCTCATGCCCGCTGAGAGCGTGTCCAGCTTCAGGCCGGCTGCGTTCAACTGCTCAAGCAGCGCCTTGGCGCGGGCGTGGACGGCGCGGGCGGCCTCGAAATCAAGCGCCGGCTCGGGGATCGTCATGATCCCCCGCAGCGCCAACCGGGGCAGCGCCGCCACCGCGCGCGCCAGCGCCAGCGCATCGGCGGGTGACACGCCGGATTTGGTCGGCCCGCCGTCGATGTTGACCTGAATGCACACCTTCAGCGGCGGCAGGCCGGCGGGCCGCTGGGCGGACAGGCGCTCGGCGATTTTCAGCCGGTCGATGGTGTGCGCCCAATCGAAGCGCTCAGCCACCAGACGCGTTTTGTTGCTCTGGATCGGGCCGATGCAATGCCAGATCAGATCGGCGCGCAACTCGGCCAGGGCGGCGATCTTGGTGATGCCCTCCTGGATATAGTTTTCCCCGAACGCACGCTGACCGGCGTCGAATGCGGCGCGCACGGCCTGAGCGCCAAAGGTCTTGGACACCGCCAGCAGCGCAACGTCTTCAGCGCGCCGGCCCGCTATCTGGCAGGCCGCGGCAATACGGGCACGCACGTCGTGGAGGTTGTCGGCAATCATCGTCATAATGCCGGCAGCGTATCAAAACAAGCACGGCTTTAGGTACGAGCAGGGCGCTTGATTCATCTTTTTTTGCGTAAGCCCCGACAAATTCCAAATTCGCCGTGGACATCACTCAATTACTGGCTTTTTGCGTCAACAACAAGGCGTCCGACTTGCACCTGTCGGCTGGGCTGCCGCCCATGATTCGCGTTCATGGCGACGTGCGCCGCCTCAACGTGGAGCCGCTCGATCACAAGCAGGTGTTCGCCATGCTGTACGACATCATGAACGACACGCAGCGCAAGGTGTATGAAGAAAACCTGGAGGTGGATTTTGCGTTCGAGATCGATGGACTGGCGCGCTTTCGCGTCAACGCCTTTCACCAGAACCGGGGCGCCGCCGGCGCGCTGCGCCCTATCCCGAACCAAATCCTGACGCTGGAGCAACTCAACTGCCCGAAAATTTTCGGCGAACTGGCGCTCAAGCCGCGCGGACTGGTGCTGGTTACCGGCCCCACTGGTTCGGGCAAGTCGACCACGCTGGCGGCCATGCTCAACCACCTGAACGAAAACCACTACGCGCACGTGCTGACGGTGGAAGACCCCATCGAATTCGTGCATGAATCGAAGAAATGCCTCATCAACCAGCGCGAAGTCGGCCCCATGACCCACAGCTTTGCCAACGCGCTGCGCTCGGCGCTACGCGAAGACCCGGACGCGATTTTGGTGGGTGAGTTGCGTGACTTGGAAACCATACGCCTGGCCATGACTGCCGCCGAAACCGGGCACCTGGTGTTCGGCACGCTGCACACCAGCAGCGCCGCCAAGACCATCGACCGCGTGATCGACGTGTTTCCTGCCGAAGAAAAGGCAATGGTGCGCGCAATGCTGTCCGAATCGCTGCTGGCGGTAGTCTCGCAGACGCTGTGCAAACTCAAGGACGCCTCGGGCCGCGTGGCCGCATACGAGGTCATGATCGGCACGCCGGCCATCCGCAACCTGATCCGCGAATCGAAAGTGGCGCAGATGTACTCGGCAATCCAGATCGGCGGCAGCGCAGGTATGCAAACGCTGGATCAAAACCTGGCCGACCTGGTGCGCCGCAACATAATCAGCGCTGGCGAGGCGCGCTCGAAGGCCAAGATCGCAGAGAACTTTCCCGGCTGACATGCCCACCCCCAGCCTTACCCCCAATGGGCATTTCTCGCCTTCCCCCGCTGGGGGAAGGATGGGATGGGGGCCTGCTTCCGCGGCCATTTGAGCCGTTGGATGTTTTTAACCATTTGGCCGCGAGCTATTGAGGGGCCATCAAGGAGTCCCCATGGAACGCGAGCAGGCCAGCAAATTCATTGACGAGCTGCTCAAGCTGCTGGCAGCGCGCCAGGGCAGCGATTTGTTCATCACGGCCGATTTTCCGCCCGCCATCAAAGTCGATGGCAAGATTCACAAGGTTTCGTCGCAAAGCCTGACGCCCGCGCACACGCTGGCGCTGGCACGCGCGGTCATGAATGACAAGCAGGCAGCCGAGTTCGAGCGCAGCAAGGAATGTAACTTTGCCATCTCGCCGGCTGGCCTCGGGCGGTTGCGCTGTAATGCCTTTGTGCAGCAGGGCCGCGTCGGCATGGTGCTGCGCGTGATTGCGCAAAAGCTTCCGACTATCGACGACTTGGGGCTACCCCTGGTGCTCAAGGACGTGGTGATGTCCAAACGCGGCCTGGCCATCCTGGTCGGCGCCACGGGGGTCGGCAAATCCACCACACAGGCGGCCATGGTCGATTGGCGCAACACCAACAGCCAGGGCCACATCATCACACTGGAAGACCCCATCGAATTCGTGCATCCGCACAAAAACTGCATCGTCACACAGCGCGAAATCGGCCTGGACACCGACAGTTGGCAAGCCGCGCTCAAAAACAGCTTGCGCCAGGCGCCTGACGTGATTTTGATGGGCGAAATCCGCGACCGCGAAACCGTGGAGCACGCCCTCGCCTTTGCCGAAACCGGCCATCTATGCTTGGCCACGCTGCACGCGGGCGGCGTCAATCAGGCGCTGGAGCGCATCGCCAACTTTTTTCCCGACGAGCGGCGCGCGCAGGCGCTGATGGACTTGTCGCTCAACGTGCGCGCGCTGATTTCACAGCGCCTGCTGCCGCGCCAGGACGCCACGGGCCGCACGGCGGTATTCGAGGTCATGCTGAATTCGCCGCTGATCTCCGAGCTGATTTTCAAAGGCGAAATCGGCGAAATCAAAGACGTCATGAAGCGCAGCCGCGAGCTGGGTATGCAGACTTTCGATCAAGCGTTGTTCGACGCCTTTGAGTCCGGCCTGATAAGCTACGAAGACGCGCTGCGCAATGCCGACTCCATGAACGACCTGCGCTTGCAAATCAAGCTGCAAAGCAAGCGCGCCAAGTCACGCGATCTGGCCGCTGGCACCGAGCATCTGCAAGTCGTGTAGCCCAACCTGCCGGGCTGAAGCTCTGTCGAAGCCCTTGATTTTCATCAGAGCGCCACGCAAAACGGACCAGGTTTCGTTTCAGATACACCCTCTCAAACCGCCTTCATCAAAGCTTCAAGCTTCTCGGTGTCGGCAATAAAAGCGCGGATGCCCTCGGCCAGCTTTTCGGTGGCCATCGCGTCCTGGTTCAGCGCCAAGCGGAAAGCCGCCTCATCGTAGCGTGCCGGGGCCAGGTCCATCTGCCCGGCTGCCTGCGCGTCGAGCGCGCGTGCAAGCGGCGCGTTGCTAGCCGCCAGTTGCGCCAGCAACTCGGGGCTGATGGTAAGCAAGTCGCAGCCGGCCAGCGCGGTGATCTGCCCCACATTGCGAAAGCTCGCGCCCATCACCTCGGTCGCGCAGCCAAAGCGCTTGTAGTGGTTGAAGATGCGCCGCACCGACTGCACGCCGGGGTCGTTTGCTCCGGTCATGGCCGCCTCGTCCCAGGCTGTGCCAGCCTGCTTTTTGTACCAGTCATAAATGCGGCCAACAAAAGGCGAAATCAGCCGCACCCCGGCCTGCCCGCAGACGACGGCCTGGCAAAACGAAAACAGCAGCGTCAGATTGCAGCGGATGCCGCGCTGCTGTAGCCGCTCGGCGGCGCGAATGCCTTCCCAGGTGCTGGCGATCTTGATTAGCACCCGCTCAGCCGGCACGCCCGCGGCCTGGTACAGCCCGGCCAGCCGCTCGGCGCGGGCAACCGTGGCGTCCGCGTCGAACGACAGGCGCGCATCAACCTCGGTGGATACGCGGCCCGGAATAAGCGACAGAATTTCAACGCCAAAGCGCACCAGCAGCCGGTCCATCACCTCATCGACCGGCTTGCTGCCATACCGCGCCACGGTATCAGCTAGTAACGGCGCGTACTCGGGTTTTTGCACCGCCTTCAAAATCAGCGACGGGTTGGTCGTGGCATCCCGCGGCTGAAACTGCGCCATCTGGCGAAAGTCACCGGTATCGGCCACGACGGTGGTGAATTGCTTCAAAGCATCAAGTTGGTTCATGGCGCTGGATTATCCTGAAATGAAACTTGCCCCTACGCCAAACGTTTCATCTCGCCGGTTTTTCTCCTTCTCCCTTTGGGGGAAGCAGGGATGGGGGCTGACGGCGCAAAAAAACAAACGTAGGGCGGGGTTCACCCCGCCATTGCGCCGCTTCACGAAACCGGGGGATGGCGGGGTGAACCCCAATACTGGTCACTTAAGCGCACAGACCGATGAGTGTCGTCATTCCCGCCTGCGCGGGAATGACGAAATAAAGGTTCATGTCGTTAACTGAACGGTATTGGGGTGAACCCCTCCCTACGTTTGCTTAGGTTAGCGCCCATGCGCCTTCGCGGGAATGACGAGGGAGAAGGGCAGGGAATGAAGACAGCGAAAGGTGTGTGGATGCCTAGCCGCATGGGGGTGGGTTTCATCACAAAGAAAAAGCCGCCTGGAAAGGCGGCTTTTTGAGGCTTGGCTGAAGACCCGTAGGGCTACCCGGCTGGCTAGCCGAGTAGCGTAAGGTCATCAGAAGTTGTGGCGGATGCCGATGCCGTAGTTGTTGGTGGAGCCGTACTTGCTAGCAGGAGCGTTATTTCCCCCATCTATGTAGGTGCCGTCCATGCGCAGATAGGTGCCGTACAGGAAGGTCCGCTTGGACAGGTTGTACTTCACCTCAACCAGACCGTTGGTGTACTTCTTGCCGTTTCTGCCAGGTGGAACAATCCCAACATTATTCCACTGGTTCCTGGTGTCGCGCATGATGTCCAGCGTGACACTAAAGGCGCCAAAAGTGGCGGTACCGCCGATGCCAAAGCCGCGACGAACGGCTTTGCTGAGCGGATTGGATGCCTGGGTATAAGACGCAGCCAAGGTGAAATTGCCGAAGCTGTACTTGGCGCCCAGCACAAAGTTGGTTTTGCTGTCAACCACTTTGTTCACAGACAAACCGGCGGAGAGCGGGCCGTTGGCGTACATCAAGCCCAGATCCCACGCTGCCTTATTCACACTGTCTGGCGACACAAGTCCCAGCATATCGTTTAGGTCGGGCTTGGTCACATAAGCAATTGCGCCAGTAAATCCGGCGAAGGTGGGGGTCACATAGGCAAAGGCGCTGTTGGCGCGGGGGCTGATGCTAACGTAGTCGAAGACCAGACCGTGCAGGCTATAGTTGGCGGCATAGGTCAGATCGAACATTTGCGTCGTCAAGAAGCTCGGCGTGTACTGGCGACCCAGCTTCACCGTACCCCAGGGGCCGGTCAACCACACGTTGGCTTGGCGTCCCCAAGTGCCGCCGTTGGCAGAATTCACGGTGGCGCCGCTATCCAGATCCAGACCGGTCTCAAAGTTGAAGCCGGCTTGCATGCCGCCGCCCAGATCCTCAATGCCGCGCACGCCCAGACGGCTGGTGCCGTTGTTCATCATGCTGCCGCTGAGGAATTGGGTTTTGTTGTTGGCGTCGCTACTTCCAGAAACGCCACTAAGACCACCAGAAACAGGAGCCGGACCACTAAGGCGTTTGATTTTGCCAACACCCGCATCAGCCACCCCATACAGAGTAACAGAAGACTGGGCCATCGCGACACTGGACAGACCCAGAACGGCCAAGGCGATCAGAGATTTTTTCATTGCAGGTTCTCCAAAAAATTGAGATGCGAAATAGGCTTCTTAGGTAAGGTGGGGACACTTCTTGCGATGTACCGCCATCCGCGTTCTTCGCAACCCCACCGGAAGCTGACCTCGATTAAACACCGGATAGGCGCCAAGATCACCAAAATGGGGCGACTGGCGGCGTTATTTCGCCCAATTTGTTGTTGCCTGGCAACAAAACCGCCCCAAATCGCTCCCAACAAGGCGGCGGCAACCCCTCAGCGGGGCAGCCAAGCTCAGGTTTTTCATTCGCATTGCCCGCTAACTCTCTGTTTTCAAACTGGTTTCGTGTATTCCGGCTTTTTGTGGCGCCACGCGCCGCCTTTTTCCCTCTGGACAAGGGTAGGGACGGGGGGCGATGGAAGGGCGTTCATCCGAGACAAGCTCCGGTTTGAAACCCCGCCCTTCAGGGCGGCAAGCCGTAGTGCCCCCGGCCTGAAGGCCGGTTCTGGATAGTTGCTCACAGGCTCTGAGCGTCATTGCGGCTGGAAGTGGCGTCAAATCCGTCCGATAATCCGGGCATGGCCGCCATCGAACTTACCCCCGTACAGCGCAAGGCGTACCGCGCCGAGGCGCATCACCTCGACCCTGTGGTCATGGTCGGCGGCGACGGGTTGACGCCAGCGGTGGCCAAGGAGACCGACGCCGCGCTGAATGCCCACGGCCTGATTAAGGTCCGCGTGCTGGAGGGCGACCGCGCGGCGCGCGAGGCGATGTTTCAGCAACTGGCCGGGCAATTGAACGCCGCGCCCATCCAGCATATCGGCAAGCTGCTGGTGCTGTGGCGGCCCAAGCCGAAGAAGGAGCGCGCCGCCGATGAGGAGCGCAAGCCCGGCCCCAAGAGTGTGAAGGTACTCAAGTACAGCGAGCGCGGCGGCCAGCGGCCCGAGGTAAGGGTGGTGCGTGTGCTCGGTAACCAGCGCCTGACGCCCGGCGGCAAACTGAAAAAAGCGCAGCCACGGCAGAAGTCGGTCAAGAAAGGCAGGGTCTGAGAACGTGTTTACGATCCCGGCGCGGGCTTAGCGGGCGCGGCAATTGGGCGGTCTGCGGCGCAAGCAATCCTTGCCAATGACGCGGGCCATTGGCTGCGGATTGCGCCTTGCAGCCCATCCCAATGCCGCATCGCCGCACACCTCACGCCGAGATCGTGAACACGTTCTTATACGTACCGGACCGCGACGATTTCGTAATGCCGCAAGCCGCCGGGGGCGTTTACTTCGGCGATGTCGCCTTCTTCTTTGCCGATCAGCGCGCGGGCAATCGGGCTGCCGACGTTGATGAGGCCGTGCTTCAAGTCGGCTTCGTCTTCGCCGACGATCTGGTATGTGACTTGCTCGCCGCTGGCTTCGTCTTGCAACTCGACCGTGGCGCCGAATACCACTTTGCCGCCGGCGTCGATGGTGGCAGGGTCGATGATCTGCGCCGCGGCGAGCTTGCTTTCCACTTCCTTGATGCGGCCTTCGATAAAGCCTTGCCGGTCTTTGGCGGCGTCGTATTCGGCGTTTTCCGATAGGTCGCCGTGTGAGCGCGCTTCGGCGATGGCGGCGATGGCGGCGGGGCGCTCCTGGGTTTTGAGGCGCTGCAACTCGGCTTTGAGCTTTTCGGCGCCGCGCTTGGTGATGGGGATGGTGCTCATTGTCTCGTGGAAAGCGGAGATATGCAAACACAAACGGGTCACGGCAACATCCGCCGCAACCCGTTGTTTTTTAGTTGTGTTTGTGTTGGTAGGCGCGATTGGACTCGAACCAACGACCCCCACCATGTCAAGGTGGTGCTCTAACCAGCTGAGCTACGCGCCTGCACGAAGATTCGAACTAATAAGTGTAGCAGATGCATCCCCAAGGCGCCCGTGTCCGGGGCTGATTGAAAACGTAAAGAGCCAGAAGGCCGCGGAGCAGGCCATGCCAGGGCACCCGTGGCCGGGGTATCCCTGGCCACTGGGTGCGTCCCCCTGGGGGGAAGGCGCGCTAGCGCCTCAGGGGGATGTCATCACCGCCGCCGGGCAAGGCGCACGCCGGATACGTCCCTCACAAAACCCAGTACCTGCGCCAAGCGGCGCGTGTCGCTGACTTCGACGGTGAAGGTCATCCAGGCCCAGCCTTTGACGGATTGGGTTTGCACGCCGACGACGTTCATTTTTTCGCGCGCGAATACGTCCGAAATGTCGCGCAGCAGGCCTTGGCGGTCGACCGCTTGGACCGCTACGTCCACGGGGTACGCGGGTGTGTGGCCGGTGGCGGGGGTGCTCCAGGCAACGTCGATCACGCGCTCGGGTTCGCGCGCCAGTAAATCACGCAGCGACGGGCAGTCGCGCCGGTGCACGCTGACGCCGCGCCCGCGGGTGACGAAGCCGGCGATTTCGTCGGGCGGCGCGGGTTTGCAGCAGCGCGCGGTTTGTGTCAGCAGCGAATCCATGCCGACGACCAGTACGCCGCCGCTGCCGCTGTCCGAGCGTGGTTTGCGCGGCGGCGGCGGCGGCAGGTCGGCGTCGGGCGGGCGCGGGTGCAGTACGGTTTCGATGCTGCGCAGCGATAGGGCGTCTTTGCCGACGGTTTCGAATAGCGCGTCGGGGGTTTTAAAGCCGAGTTGCCCGGCCAGTTGTTCCAGCGACAGCGCGGTACGGCCTTCGCGTTGCAGCAGTTTTTCGACCATTTCGCGCCCGCGGGCGATGGTTTCGCGTATGTGTTGGGCGTTGAACCAGGCGCGTACCTTGGATTTGGCGCGCGAGGAGGCCAGGTAGCCGAGTTCGGCATTCAGCCAGTCGCGCGATGGGCCGCCTTCCTTGGCGGCGACGATTTCGACTGTCTGGCCGTTTTTCAGCGGTGTGTTCAGTGGCGCCATTGCGCCGTCGATGCGCGCGCCGCGGCAGCGATGACCCAGTTCGGTATGCAGGGTGTAGGCAAAGTCAACGGGCGTCGCGCTGGCGGGCAGCTCGACGATGGCGGCCTCGGGCGTGAGCACGTAGATGCGGTCGTCGAACAGGGCGTGATGCGCGTCGCCGCCGGAGAGGTCGCGCTCCCAGGCCAGCAACTGGCGCAAAACGGCAATTTTGCTGTCGTAGTTGCTGGCCGCGGATACGCCGGCGTAGCCTTTGGCGCCGGCTTCCTTGTAGGCCCAGTGCGCGGCCACGCCGTGTTCGGCGTGGGTGTGCATGTCGGGGGTGCGGATTTGGATTTCCCAGGCCTTGCCGTCTTGGTCGCGCACCACGGTGTGCAGCGAGCGGTAACCGTTGATTTTTGGCCGGACGATGTAGTCGTCGAATTCACCCGGCACTTGCGCGTAACGCTGGTGTACCCAGGCCAGCGCGGCGTAGCATTCGGGTACGGTGCCGACCAGCACGCGCAGCGCGCGCAGATCGAATACCTGGTGGAAGTCGAGTTTCTTGCCGCGCATTTTGCGCACGATGCTGCTGATGTGCTTGGGCCGTCCGCTCACGCTGGCGTGCAGGCCTTGCGCGCGTAGCGCTTGTTCGATTTCGGCGCGCCGCTGCTCCAGCGCGGCTTCGCGCTCGGTGCGCTTTTCTTCCAGCAGCGTCGCGATTTGCTTGTAGGTGCCGGGTTCTTGAAAGCGGAAGATCAGGTCTTCCATTTCCCATTTGATTTGCCAGATGCCTAGCCGGTTGGCCAGCGGCGCGAATACTTCGTGCGATTCGCGCAGCAGCCACGGCGGGGGCTGCCCGCGCGTGGCGGCGCAATGGCGCAGCGTTTGTAACCGCGAGGCCAGGCGCAGCAGCACTACGCGCAAGTCACGGCTGAAGGCCAGCAGCATTTTGCGCACGTATTCGGTTTGCTGGCTGGCGTGTTCGGAGTCGGCGGCGTGGTTTTGCTGGTTGGCGCGCGAGCGTTTTTGCACGTCTTCCAGCTTGAAGGTTTCCAGCGCCAAACGGGCGAAGCCGTCGCCGAACGCCTTGCTGATGACTTCCTCCGGGCGGCTGAGTTGGCCGCAGGCGTAGCTGAGGTACGCCGCCGCTTGCACCGATTCCGAGCCGCCGATGCCGGCCAGGATGTCGGCTACTGCGTCGGCGTGCGCCTGCACCGCTTCACCGGCGCCGGTGGTTTCGCCTTCTAGCAGCGGCGCGGCGAAGGCGCGGGCGCGGGCGCGGATGCCGGCGTCATTGGCGCCTGCGCCGACGGCTACGGCCAAGGCCGAGCCTTGGCTGGCCGGCGTGGTGGTTGTTTCTATCACGGCAGCAAAAAGTCGAGTACTGGGCGTACTTGGTTGCCGGCCACCAGCGTTGGCGCGTGGCCGATGCCGGCAAATTCCAGCGCGCGGGCGCGCGGCCCGCGTTCGCCCATCGCGCGCGTGGTGGCGGCGGTGAGCAGATCGGAGTCGGCGCCGCGCAGCACCAAGGTCTGGGCGCTGATCTGGTCATACAGCCGCCATAGTACGGCTTGGCCTTCGGCGGCGGATTCGGGCGTCATCGCCGCCTGGGCTACGGCGATGGCCGGGTCGTAATGCAGCCGCCAGCCGCCCGCGGGCAGGGCGCGTAGCATGGGGCGCGATAGCGCGAGCCATTGCGCGTCGGTGTGCGGGCCGAAGCTCGGGGCAATTGTGCGCAGGTAGGCGGCGGCTTGCTCCACGCTCGCGAATGCGCCGGGCTTGCCCAGGTATCGGCCAATGCGCTCGAGCGCCGCCCATTCGATGGTTGGGCCGACGTCGTTGAGTACCAGCCGCCGCATCGGCGCTGGCAGCGGCAGATCGGGTGTGCCGGCCAGTATGATGCCGATCAGCCCGCCCATGCTGGTGCCGACCCAGTCCAAGCTGGCGAGGGCGGCTTGCTGGTGCAGCGCGCCTAGCAGCGCCAGCATGTCGGCGGCGTAGGTCGGAAACTGGTAGGCCATCGGGTCTTTGAGCCAGTCGCTTTGGCCGCGGCCGACGATGTCGGGACAGACTATTCGTAACGTTTGTTTGCGCTCGGCGGCGCGCGCCAGCAGCGCTTGCGCCAGCACGTCAAAGTCGCGTGCCTGGCGCGTTAGGCCATGCACACAGACCACCAGATGCGGCGACCGCGCGTCGCCCCATTGCCACCACGCGATACGGTGGCCGTCGGCGGCATCGGGGCAGCTTAGGTGGTGGAGCGTTGGTTCGGTCACCTTGGGAACGGCAGTTGAACGCGCCGGATTTAATTTAATTCACAGGCTCTGAAAGGGTGCGTAATGCGCTTACCCATATGAATGAGGTGAAGGTCATCGGGGCCACGAGTCAGTGTCCATGCGGCGATTCTGAAAATAACAAACAGTCAACCGCCGTTTCCAGGGTTGCGGCAGTAGGCTTCCAGGAGCATAGTATCGCGAAAGGATCGCTAAAACAATGCTGCGGGATCATTCTGGAAACGGTAGTTGAATGCGTCTGGTCAGGCCATTAAACCTAGAAACCGCAGTTGACCGCTTGTTATCTTCAGGAACGCCGCATAAACCTTGACTTTCGGGACTTAGCTGCCCTTAACCTATTGGGTAAGCGCGCTACGCGCCCGATCAGGCCGCCCTCGGGCGCGCTGGCGGCGTTGTTCGTCCTTGCAGGCATTAGCCTGCGGCGTCCTCGCGCCTTGCCAGCCCACCCGATGACAGCCTGCTCGGGCGCGTTCAACTACCGTTTCTAGGTTAAACGAAAAAAATGCACTGGCGTATCGAATGATCTCGATGATCGGCTAAAATGTAACAAAGAAAACTACGACGGGTTTGTCCTAGCTTACCCATTTCTGAGATCAAAATACGTCTGTTACAAGTTGGACGAGGATTTGCATGAGCCGGGTACCTTCCCCCCCCACCCATACCGACAAGATCATCGTCGTCGACGACGATGCGCGCATCCGCGAGTTGTTGCAACGCTATCTGACGGAGGAAGGCTTTGATGTCTCCACCGCAGAGGACGCCAAGGCGCTGTCGCTGGCGTTGCAGAACGCGCCCGTGGATTTGATCGTGCTCGATCTGATGATGCCGGGCGAAGATGGCTTGTCGGTTTGCCGCCGCTTGCGTGCCACTGGTAGCAAGACGCCGATCATCATGCTGACTGCCAAGGGCGAGGATGTGGATCGCATCGTTGGCCTCGAAGTCGGCGCCGACGATTATTTGGGCAAGCCTTTCAACCCGCGTGAGTTGCTGGCGCGTATTCATGCCGTGCTGCGCCGCCGTCCGCCTCAAGAGGCGCCTGGCGCGCCGGCGTCTGAGAGCGAGTCGGTTCACTTCGGGCCGTATGAGTTCGATTTGGCGGCGCGCACGCTTATCAGAGACGGCGAGGACATCCAACTGACTACTGGCGAGTTTGCCATGCTCAAGGCGCTGGTGCGCCACCCGCGCCAACCACTGACGCGCGAGAAGCTGGCGCTGCTGGCGCGCGGACGCGATTTCGAGCCTTACGACCGTAGCTTGGACGTGCAGATATCGCGCTTGCGCAAGCTGCTCGAACACGACTCGAACAGCCCCAGGTACATTCAGACCGTGTGGGGCGTGGGCTACGTGTTCGTGCCCGAGGGGGCCATGCCTTGACCCCCGGCGCGCAATGGCTGCCATTTCCGATTCCGACTCCGATTTAGACGCTGCTTTTCAGTCCGCGTCGGCGCCGCTGGAACAAGATGCCGAGCAGACTAGGCGGCGGCCCTACGGTTTCAGCCTGCTTTGGCGCACTTTTTTGCTGCTGGTTTTGTTGCTGGTGGGCAGCGCTATCGGCTGGTATCAGGTGTTCCAGCGGGTGGAGTACCAGCCGCGCATCATCAACAACGCGCGCCAGGTGGCTTCGCTGGTCAATCTTTCTCGCGCGGCGTTGATCCATTCCGACGGTATCGAACGCATCGCGCTTATTAAAACGCTGGCCGAGCAAGAAGAAGTGCGCATCAAAACGCGCGAGCCGGGTGACAAGTTCGAGCTTTTCACCGAGACCGGTTTGCAGCGCCGCATCAGCGGCGAGATGATCATGTACCTCGGCCCTGATACGCTGGTGGCCAGCAGCGTCAACGGCGAGCCTGGCCTGTGGGTCAGCTTTTCGATCAAGGGCGATGCTTATTGGCTGCTGATGGACCGCTCGCGCATCAAAACGATGTGGGACAACGGTACTTGGCTGCTATGGCTGACCATGCTGGTGGCGCTGTCGCTGGCTGGCGCGCTGGTGCTGGCGCGGCTGATCAACTATCCGCTACAGCAGTTGCTCAAGGCGGCCATACGCGTGCGCGAGGGCAACTATCAGGAACGGCTGGACGAAAATACCCGCACCAGCGAGATCCGCGAGGTGAACATCGGCTTTAACCGCATGGCCGAGCAAATTTCACGTGTCGAGCGCGACCGCACCGAGATGCTGGCCGGTATTTCGCATGACCTGCGCACGCCGCTGGCACGTTTGCGCCTGGAAATTGAAATGAGCGTGCCCGATCCGGAAGTGCGCGAACTGATGGCGGCTGATATTTCCCAAGTAGACGTCATCATCGAAAAATTTCTCGACTACGCTCGTCCGCACCGCACCACGCCGCAGCCTTTGCCGCTGGCCGAACTGGTGCATGCCTGCGCGCAGCCGTTCATCGCGCGCGATGATATGCAGGTGCAAATCAGCATTCCCGCCGAATTGCGCGTCATGGGCGATGCGATTGATCTTGGCCGCGTGCTGTCCAACCTGCTGGAAAACGCGCAACGCTATGGCCGCACACCGGGCACCGGGCTGACGCGGGTGCGCATTACCGCCAGCGCGCGCGATCACGTGGTGACGCTGCGTGTGCGTGACTACGGCCCCGGTGTGCCAGACGAATTGCTGGGCAATCTGACGCGCCCGTTTTTCCGCGGCGATAGCGCTCGCACCTCGGCCACCAGCACCGGCCTGGGCCTGGCCATCGTCGCCAAGGTGATGAGCAACATGAGTGGCACGCTGCAATTCACCAACAGTTCCAGCGGTGGTTTGATCGCGCAGATCAGCCTTGCGCAGGCGCCCGAACGGCCCAAGGCGCAGACGAGTTCTGTCCATAAGTGAACGTGACCCGCATGGCCACGGGGAAATGTCCGGGCCGGCCCTGACAAGCGGGGATCTCTTGGCCACAATCCGCGTATGAGCAGGTTTCGTCATTCTCCCTGGCTGACGCCGCGGCGCCTGATGCTGGCGTCGGTACTGGTGGCGCTGATGACTATCGGGCTGAAGATGGCGGCCTGGTCTTTGACCGGTTCGGTCGGCCTGCTGTCGGACGCGCTGGAGTCGTTCGTCAATCTGGCGGCGGCAATGTTCGGCTTGGTGATGGTGGTCGTGGCCGCGCAGCCGGCTGACGACGATCACCCGTTTGGTCACGCCAAGGCGGAGTATTTTTCGTCTGGTTTCGAGGGCATCCTGATCCTTGGCGCGGCAACGGCCATTATCTGGGTCGCGCTGCCGCGCCTGTGGCAGCCGCAGCCGCTGGAGCGCATGAGCTGGGGGCTGGCGCTGGCGGTCGCCTCCTCGGGGCTGAATGGGCTGCTGGCCTGGGTCATGCTGGGCGCGGCGCGCCAATACCGATCAATCGCCATCGAGGCCGACGCCCGGCACCTGATTACCGATGTCTGGACTTCCGCTGGCGTGGTGGTTGGGCTGGCGCTGGCCACCATTACCGGCTGGCTGTGGCTGGACGCGCTGGTCGCTTTGGGTGTGGCGCTGAATATTTTGCGCGAAGGCGGGCGGCTGCTGTGGCGCTCGGCGCAGGGGTTGATGGACTCAGCCGCCGACCCTGAGGTACGCGCGCGTATCGACGCCGTGTTGGCCGAAGTGGTGGCCGAGCGCCAGCGGGAGCGCGAAACGGTGGCCTTCGACCACGTGCAGACTCGCGCCGCCGGCCAGCGTTATTTCGTCAACCTGCACATGCACTTGCCTGGCGGCTGGACGCTGGCGCGCGCCGCGCAGTTGCGCGCCCAGCTCGAACAAGCGCTGGCTGACGCCGTGCCCGGCCTGTACGCCAGCATTCAGGTGCTGTCGCTCGGCGAAGAGCCGCTTCAGCCCGATAGCCTTGCCGATCCGGCGCCGACAACCCAGGAGCCATGCAAGCTTTGATTCAGCGCGTGTCGCAAGCGCGCGTTACCGTGCATGACCAAGTCATCGGCCAGATCGACGGCGGTCTATTGACGCTGCTGTGCGCAGAACGCGGCGACGACACCGCCGTGGCCGACAAGCTGCTGGCCAAAGTCCTGAAGCTGCGCGTGTTCGGCGACGCCGCCGGCAAGATGAACCTCAGTCTTCAAGACACTGGCGGCGGGTTGCTGATCGTCAGCCAGTTCACCCTGGCCGCCGACACTTCGCGCGGCAACCGCCCCAGCTTCACGCAGGCCGCGCCGCCCGACGAAGGGCGGCGTCTTTACGACTATTTCGTGCGGCAGGCGCGCGCCGCCCATCCGTTGGTGGCCAGTGGCGAATTCGGCGCAGACATGCGGATCACGTTGGTCAATGACGGGCCGGTGACGAGTCCGCTGCGCATCACGGCGGCGCCGTGACATTGCGTGCCGGATTTTCCGGCCCCACCGGTTTTCCATGTCGCTCACGCGCCACCCGCGACGCATGAAACGTAAAGAGACCAACGGCTGCGGAGCAAGCCATGCCAGGGCACCCGCTGCATCTGGCTTTGCCAGGCCGCTGGGTGCGTCCCCCCACAGGGGGGATGGCGCGTAAGCGCCTCAGGGGGGAGTGTTTTATTTCAGCGATACGGATCGCCGAAACCCAAGCTGGTGAGCACGGCGGCTTCGTGGGCTTCCATGACGTCGGCGTCGGTGCTGCTGGTTTCGTGTTCCCAGCCTTGCGCGTGCAGCGCGCCATGTACCAGCAGGTGGGCGTAGTGGTGGGCCAGCGGCTTGCCGAGGGCTGCCGCTTCGCGCGCCACTACCGGGGCGCACAGCACCAAGTCAGCGGCCAGCGCGGGCGCTTGGTTGTAGCCGAAGGTCAGTACGTTGGTGGCGTGGTCCTGGCCTCGAAACGTATGGTTCAAGTCGCGGCCTTCGTCGGCGCCAACGATGCGCACGGTGAATTCGGCGGTTTGTACGTCATTGCCGAGCGCGCCGCGCAGCCAGCGCATGACGCGATGGCGCGGCAAGGCGGCGCGATGCGCGGCGGCGTCGTCGAAGCGGGCAAATTGCAGCGAGAGCGACAGCACGGGCATTCAACCTAGTACTCCGTTCCACCAAAACATTGACATGAAATCGCGTCTTTGTCCGCCATGCTGCGTTGCAAATGCTCGCAATACCACTCGGTATTGCTGCGCTTTGCGCCTTGCCTGGCGA
>JAITMV010000031.1 GCA_031277295.1 Burkholderiaceae bacterium
AGGCTGCGGAGCAAGCCACGCCAGGGCACCCGTGGAGCTGGCTTTGCCAGGCCGCTGGGTGCGTCCCCCCTCAGGGGGGATGGCGCGTAAGCGCCTCAGGGGGGAGTGTTTCATCTCAGCTTACATGCTAAAGATTGCCCTTGGCCTTCAGCCCCGCCGCAAAGGTTGCCAGCGACATGACCAATGTTCGCGGCGCGTCGTCCAATCCGATGCCGCCGTAGCCCGCGTACCAATTCGCTGCCTGTTCGTTCTTGGCATCGATAACCAGGAGCAGTCCGCCGACGGCTTCGGCGGCCAGAATCGCGCGCCGCGCCGCCGCGCCAAGGAGTTGCCCGCCAAGCCCTTGTCCCTGCACGCTGCGATCCGTGGCCAACCGCGCCAGCCGGAATCCACCCACGTCATGCCGCGCAAGGCCCTTGCGTAATCGCTGCGGCATTCGCTCGTAATCGAGTTGTGCTGGCGCAATGCTGTAGAAACCGAGAATCTTGCCCGGATGGGCGTTGTCGATGGCGCAGAACGTCTTGGCGCTGCCGCTCTCATGCGACTGGCGGGCGTATTTGGCCAAAAACTCGTTCAGATCCGCGTCGCCGCAATCGAATCCCTTGCGGTCATGCGCCTTGCCAATGGGCTCTTCATGCCACGCTGACAATCTCATAAACAGGCTCTAAGCCTTGCCTCCACTGGATGCGATTATCGGCACGAACACAGAGCAACCGCAAGAGGCACAAGGGCTGCCCCTACAGCACTGGCATCGCGGCCAAGGCCGCTTGCAACTTGGCATTGGGCGGCGGCGGATTCTCGATCAAATCGAGAATCTTTTGATAATCTCGCTCCGACAGCCTGAGCCTCTGCGCCTCGGCAATCACGGCGTCAGCCTCGCGCAGCGCGGCTTGCGTCACGAAGTTCGTCATGTCGGCGCGGCGCAGCGCCGCCGCGCGCACGATGCGCGACTTGGCCTCCGGCGAAATCCGCAGGCTCATCCGCTTGCTGTCCTCTACAACGGCGTGGGGCATGGCATCGCTCCGATGTGTGTACAACTTCAAAGTGTACCAGATTGTGTCCCCATACACATACAACATACACCCGCACTGCCCAAGCCGCTGCGCTCGCATTGGCTGGGCGACCACGGTTCTTGGAGTTATTTCCGTCCAGACTTGCCGTGCCGCGCACCCACGCCGCCGATGCGTCCGCGCGCCGGTTGCCGCGGCGGTTTGGCACGCTGGGCTGTCGGTTTGCCGGGGGCTTGGCGGCGCGGCCCCGCGGGTGTGTTTTGGCGAGGTGACTCGCCGCGCGGCGCGCCGCCTGCCATGCTGGGGCGGGGGCCGCTGGCGCGCCCACGGTCGGGGCGTGTGTTGCGGCGCGGTTTGGGGGCCTGCCGCGCGTCGGGGTCACGCCCGCCGCGCAGCACCCGCTCGGGCGTGCCGCTGGCTTCGCCCAAGGCGCGGATGTCACGCTCGCCCAACTCCATCCACGTGCCACGCCGCAGGCCGCGCGGCAGCAGCATGGCGCCGTAGCGGATGCGGATCAGCCGGCTGACGGCGTGACCGACCGATTCGATCATGCGCCGTACCTCACGATAGCGGCCTTCGGACAGGGTCACCCGGTACCACTGATTCGCGCCTTCGCCCTGGCCTTCGGGTGTGATCGAGCTGAACCGCGCCATGCCGTCGTCCAGCGGCACGCCGTCCAACAGGCGCTGAGATTCCTGCTCGGACAGCGCACCCAGCACGCGCACGGCGTATTCGCGCTCAAGCCCGAAGCGCGGGTGCATCAACCGGTTGGCGAATTCGCCGGAGTTGGTGAACAGCAGCAGCCCTTCGGTGTTCAGATCCAGCCGCCCAACCGACTGCCATTTGCCTTGGCCCGCCGCCAGGCGCGGCAGTCGGCGAAATACCGTCGGGCGGTTGTGCGGGTCGTCGGTGGTGACCACTTCGCCGGCCGGTTTATGGTAGGCCAGCACGCGCACCGGCGGCGCAGCGATGCGCAGCCTGAGCAGCCGGCCATCGAGCCGGATTTGGTCGCCGAACTGGATGCGCTGGCCGACGTGCGCCGGCTGCTTGTTGACCGATAGGCGGCCTTGCGCGATCCACTGCTCCATCTCCAGCCGCGAGCCTAAGCCGGCTTGCGCCAGTACCTTGTGCAGCTTGGGCTGCTCGGGCTGCGGCGGCAGCACGCGCTTGGACGAGGGCACGGGCGCGGCGGTCTCGGCGTCGAAACGGCCGGACAGCACGTCGCCGATGGCGACTGGGGCGAAGGCGGCGCTGGCTGGCTGCGCTTCGGTTACCGGCTCCGGAGCTTGCGGCGGCATCTCGGGCGGTTGGATGGAGTTCATGATGTGGGGGAGCCGGATTCGGCGCAAGGATTGGGGGGGGCGCCGCCGGTTTGGTCCGGGTCAGCCGGTTCAGCGGACGGACAGTCCGCGACAGGCACGGGCTGCGCCTGCCGTGGACTGTCCGGCTCGCAAGGCGCCTCATCCGGCATATCGTCAGGCGCCTCATCCGGTGGCGGCTTCATGTTCGCTACAGGCTCCGCCTGCGCCGCTACGTCTGGTTCAAGGGGTGCATCATCTTTCGCCGTTTCATCCGGCACTTCATCCGGCACTTCATCCGGCGTTTCATCTGGCGTTTCATCTGGCGTTTCATTCGGTACTTCCACTTCGCCCGGCGGTTCATCTGGCACTTCCACTTCATCCGGCGTTTCATCCGGCGGTTCATTCAGCGCCGAGCCAAGCGCATCGAACATATCCGCCGGCTGTTCGGCGGGGTTGTCCAGCACGGGCAACTGATCGAGCGATTGCAGCCCCAGGTCGTCGAGGAACTGGCGCGTGGTGGCGTACAGCCCTGGGCGGCCCACCGTTTCGCGGTGGCCGATGACCTCGATCCAGCCGCGGTCTTCCAACTGCTTGATTAACAGCGAGTTGATGGTGACGCCGCGAATGTCTTCCATGTCGCCGCGCGTGACTGGCTGGCGATAGGCGATGATGGCCAGCGTTTCCAGCGTGGCGCGGGTGTATTTGGGCGGCTTTTCGGGATTCAGGCGGTCCAGGTATTCGCGCATCTCGGGCCGGCTCTGAAAGCGCCAGCCGCTGGCCACTTGCACCAGCTCAACGCCGCGCTGCGCCCATTCGTCTTGCAACTCTTCCAGCAGCGTCTTGATGGTGTCGGCGCCCAACTGGTCGGCGAAAAGCACACGCAATTCGCGCACCGGCATGGGTTGCTGGGCGCAGATCAGGGCGGTTTCCAGAATGCGTCTGGCGTCGGCGGAATTCACGGCTGTGGGGTGCGCCCAGCCGGGCGCGGTAAAGGTCGGGGGATCGCGGCGTGGCGGGCATCGGCTTAGCCACCGGTTGCCGGTCACGGGCTAAGGAGCCTCTGAACGACAAACCCGAAATTGTAGTCAAGCCCTTGGATGCGCTATCGTGCGCCATCGCGCCGCCGGACGAAACGCGGCACGAGACAAGAGGTTCATTCTTGCGGCGTCACCACTGCCCAGTCCGCCAGTGCTCGCTCCAGATCGGGCGGCGGCGGGGTTTCAAAGGCTAGCGCGCGACCGGTGATCGGATGGGTCAACGCCAGCCGCCGCGCGTGCAGGGCCTGCCGTGTCAGACCGGCCGCCGGCGCGCCACCGTAGAGCGCATCGCCCACCAGCGGATGCCCCAGGTGCGCCATATGCACGCGAATCTGGTGCGTGCGGCCAGTGTGCAGCAGCGCGCGCACCAAGCAGCCTTGGGGCGCATTGGCGATCAGCTCGATGCGGGTTTGGGCCGGTTTGCCGGGCTGGCGGTTCAAGTCCACCACGGCCATGCGCAGACGGTTACGCGCGTCGCGCCCAATGGGGGCATCGACTTCACGCGCCGCCGGGCCGCGCCAGGTGCGGTGCGCCAGCGCCAGATATTCGCGCCGTACCTGGCGCGCGGCGATGCGTTCGGCGAGTCCGTCCATGGCCGCGCGCGTGCGCGCCACCACTATCAGGCCGCTGGTGTCCTTGTCCAGCCGATGCACGATGCCGGCGCGCGGCAGCAGCGCGGCGCGCTCGTCGCGCGCCAACAGGGCGTTGAGCAGGGTGCCGCTCCAGTTGCCCGCGGCCGGGTGTACTACCAGGCCGGCGGGCTTGTCGATGACCAGCAGGTGTTCATCTTCGTACACCACTTGCAGCGCGATGGCTTGCGGCACGAAGGCTCGGGCCATGGGCGTGGGCCGCAACTCGATGGCCAACCGCTGGCCGGCGCGTACCTTTTGCGCCGGCTTGGTGGCGGCCGCGCTGTCCACCCGCACCGCGCCGTCTTCGATCAACTGGCGCAGATAGTTGCGCGAAAACTCAGGCGCCAGCGCCGCCAAGGCGCGATCCAGCCGCTGGCCGTGCAGTTCGGCGCCAACGGTGAGTGTGCGCTGCTCGAGGGCGTCGGCCGCGTCCAGCGGCGGCTCGTCATCGGGCATCTCAAGCCCGCTTGCCAAAGGGGGGGCCGATATAATTGGCGCAGCTTGATTCAAAAGGTTTGCCAGTGATGGAACGTGCCCGATTATCAGCCGCCGGCGCGGGTGTATTGGCTTTGGCGGCGATGCTGGCGGCTTGCTCGTCCAAGCCGACGGATCCGACCAGCGGTTGGAGTCCCAATCGCATCCACGCCGAGTCTAAAGACGAGCTGAATTCCGGCGCCTATGACAAGGCCATTCCGTTGCTGGAGCGGCTCGAAGGCCGGGCTGCCGGCACGCCGCTGGCGCAGCAGGCGCAACTGGACAAAGCCTACGCGCAGTTCAAGGACGGCCAGAAAATCGAGGCGGTTGCCACGCTGGAGCGCTTCATGCGGCTGCATCCGGCCAGCCCGGCGATAGACTATGCGCTGTACATGAAGGGCATCATCAATTTCAATGACGAATTGGGGCTGTTTTCCTTCATGTCAAGCCAGGACTTGTCCGAGCGTGACCAGCAGGCCGCCAAGCAGGCCTTTGAGTCGTTCAAAGAACTGGTAACGCAATATCCCGACTCGCGCTACACCCCCGACGCTCGTGCGCGTATGCGCTACACCGTCAACTCCCTGGCGCAGTACGAGGTGCATGTGGCGCGCTATTACTACACGCGCGGCGGTTATGTGGCGGCCGTCAACCGGGCGCAGCAGGCCATTGCCGACTATCGCGACGCGCCGGCGCTGGAAGAAGCGCTGTACATCCTGGTGCAAAGCTACGACAAGCTGGGCATGAAGGATTTGCATGACGACACTCTGCGGGTGCTGAGCCAGAACTATCCGAATAGCGCCTATCTGTCGCGCGGCCTCAAGGCAGCGAGCAAGCCGTGGTGGCAGTTGTGGTGATCGTAAGCTCCGGTTTGAAACCCCGCCCCGTGGCCGGGCGGTAAGCCGTAAACCAGACTCCAGGTACCTGGCCTCAGAAGGCTGGGGTGTGCAACGACTCTTTGGCAAAGGGTGCGAACCCCTGCCAAAAGCGTTTTTCAAACCGGCCTAAAGGCCGGTTCTGACCATTGCCGTGTAAGCTCACGCGCTAAGTGCAAGTATTTGCGCCAGCAAAAATGCCCAAGCCAGAAAATTTTTCCTCACGCCGTGCAGCCCCGTATCACTGAATCCGCTCACCCGCCTGCCGGCCTGAACTGGTCGGCCTATGGCGAGTTGCTGGTGCGCGCCGGCAAGCTGACGCCGCGCGATCTGGAGCGCGCGCTGGCGGCGCAGCGTGAGATGGGCGGGGCGCTGGACGCCGTGCTGGTTAGCCTGGGGCTGGTGTCCGAAGTGGATGCGGCTTACGCGCTGGCCGAGCATCTGGGGCTGCCGTTTTTGCCCGCTGAAGGCTATCCGGCGGTGTTTGCCGAGCCGGGCGGCCTGTTGCCTGAATTTCTCAAGGCGCACCACGTGCTGCCGCTGCGCGCCGAAGACGGCGTGTTGCAAGTGGCCATGCGCGCGCCGCAAGATGCGTTCGTGCTCAAGGCGTTGCGCCTGACCACCGGGCTTGAGCCGCAACCGGTGGTGGCCTTAAGCTCGGAAATTGACAAAGCGCTGCAACGCTACCTGGACGAAGCCGAAGAAGACGCCGAAGGCGACGGCGCGTCCGCCGGCTCGGAAGGCGATGCCGGCGATTTCGTCGAGCACCTGCGCGACCTGGCCAGCGAAGCGCCGGTGATCCGGCTGGTCAACAACATCATCGGCCGCGTGATTGAATTGCGCGCCTCAGACATTCACCTGGAGCCGTTCGACGACGGCCTGCACGTGCGCTACCGCATTGATGGCGTGCTGCACCCCGGCGAGGTGGTGCCGGCGGCGCAGGGCGCGGCGGTGAGTTCGCGCGTCAAGCTGCTGGCGCATCTGGACATTGCCGAGCGCCGCCTGCCGCAGGACGGCCGCATCAAAACCCGAGTGAAAGGGCGCGAGCTTGATCTGCGCGTGTCCACCGTACCCACCGTGCATGGCGAAAGCGTGGTCATGCGCGTGCTGGACCGCGCCAGCGTGCGCCTCAGCCTGGAGGACATGGGCTTCGAGCGCGACACGCTGGCGCGCTTCAACCAGCTTATCGCCCGTCCGCATGGCATTCTGCTGGTCACCGGCCCCACTGGATCGGGCAAAACCACCACCTTGTACGCGGCGCTGGCCAAGCTTGATTCGGCGACGCAGAAAATCATCACCGTCGAAGACCCGGTCGAATACCAACTGGAAGGCATCAACCAGATCCAGGTTCACGCGCAAATCAACCTGACCTTCGCCAACGCGCTGCGCTCGATCCTGCGCCAAGACCCCGACATCATCATGATCGGCGAAATGCGCGACGGCGAAACCGCGCAGATCGCCGTGCAATCCTCGCTCACCGGCCATCTGGTGCTGTCCACCCTGCACACCAACACCGCCGCCAGCGCCGTGGTGCGGATGCAGGACATGGGCGTTGAGCGCTACCTCATCACCTCCACCGTCAACGGCGTCCTGGCGCAGCGCTTGGTGCGGCGGTTGTGCGCGCATTGCAAGAAGCCCGTGCAGCCCGCGCCGGAGTTGCTCGCCAGCTCCGGCTTAGGCCGCTTCGTCGCCGCAGACGCGCCGATCCACGAGGCCGCCGGCTGCGACCACTGCCGCGGCACCGGCTACCAGGGCCGCACCGGTATCCATGAACTGCTGGTGATCGATGAGGCCATGCGCAGCGCCATCTTGCAAGGCCACGACGCCAGCGCGCTGCACGGCCTGGCCGTCAAATCCGGCATGTACACCCTGTACGACGACGGCCTGCGCAAGGTGGCCGCGGGCGTGACCAGTCTGGACGAGGTGCTGCGCGTCACGCAGGATCAGGGCGATGCCTGAATTCGTCTGGCGCGCCGCCCAGACCGACGGGCAACTGATCGAAGGCCGCCTGGACGCCGTCGCCGCCGACGCCGTGCTGCGCCATTTGCGCGAGCGCGGGCTGACCCCGCTCAAGGTCGAAGACGCCGCCGCAAGCCAGAGCGCCACCGCTGGCGCCAACGCGCTACGCATGGCGCGCAGCCGTCGCGCGTTGCGGGGACCGGTCACCCGCGCCGACGTACTGGTCTTCACCTCCGAGCTCTCGATCATGCTGCGCGCCGGGCTGGCGCTGGACAACGCGCTGCGCGTGCTGATCGAAATGAGCGCCAAGCCCAGCGTCAAAACCCTGCTCGAAGCGCTGCTCGAAGACGTCAAGGGCGGCGCCCCCTTCAGCCGCGCTCTGAACCAGTGGCGCGAGTTGTTCGGCGACTTCTACATCAACATGGTCCGCTCGGGCGAGGCCAGCGGTCAGATGTCGCAGGTGCTCGAACGCCTGGTGGCCCACATGGAGCGGCTGCGCGCGCTGCGCGACAGCGTCATCTCCGCCACCATCTATCCGGCCATTTTGCTCGGCGTGGCGGCGCTGTCGCTGGCCGGTATGCTGGGTTTTGTCGTGCCGCAGTTTGACAAGCTGTTCACCAACATGGGCGACGCGCTGCCGCTGCCCACCCGCGTCATCATGGCGCTCGGCCACGGCTTCAAAAGCCACGGGCCGACGCTGGGCATCGCCGCCGTCGTGGTCATCTGGCTGCTGCTGCGCTGGTGGCGCACGCCCGCTGGCCGCGGCTGGTGGCAAAACCGCGCCCTGCGCGTGCCGATACTTGGCCCATTACTCTATAAATACGAACTGACCCTGTTCGCCCGCTCGCTCGGCACCCTGCTGGGCAATGGCGTGCCGCTGCTCACCGGTCTGCACATCGCTACTGAAACCGTTGGCAACGACAACCTGCGCGCCGCGCTGGTCAAAATGCCGCCGATGGTCAAGGAAGGCGCGCGCATGGTGCGCGCGATGGAGGCCACCGGGGTTTTTGAACCTCTGGCGATCAACCTCATCCGCGTGGGCGAGGAAACCGGCCGCATCGGGCCGATGATGACCGAGCTGTCCGAGGTGCTCGACCGCGAGGTCGAAACCGGCATCAAACGCGCGCTGACCCTGCTGGAGCCGGTGCTGATTTTGCTGCTGGGCGTGCTGATCGCGGCCATCATCGTGTCGATTTTGCTCGGCATCTTGTCGGTCAACGACCTGGCCGGTTGACCGTTTTGACTTTGAAAGGAATCATGCCATGAATCGCTTGCTTACGCGCCGCGCGCGGCGTTCGTTGACTCGCCGTGTAGCCGGGCTGACGCGCGGCTTTACCCTGATCGAGATGCTGGTGGTCATCGCCATCATCGCTTTGCTGGCCGGACTGGTTGGCCCGGCGGTGATGAACAAGCTGGGCGGCGCCAAGTCCAGCACGGCCAAAATCCAGATCAGCGACATCGACAAATCGCTGGAGATGTTCAAGCTCGACGTCGGGCGCTACCCCACCAGCGCCGAAGGTTTGCAGGCGCTGGACGCCAAACCGGCCAGCGCCAACGGCTGGAACGGCCCCTACATGAAAGGCAGCGTGCCCAGCGACCCCTGGGGCAACCCCTACCGCTACAGCAATCCCGGCCCGAGCGGGGGCATTGAAATCCTCTCGCTCGGCGCCGACAACGCGCCCGGCGGCGAAGGCGAGAACGCCGACGTGCGCAACGTCCAGTAATTCCCGGCGCGCGCCGTGCGCATGGCTCTTTTCCCAACTCTTGCGTCGCGGGCTGAAGCGGCTGTCGCTCCCTCCCCCTCTGGGGGAGGGTTGGGGTGGGGGCCAGCGGGCGCTGGCATGAGCGCGACTTCATCAAGCGCCGGATGGCCCCCATCCCAGCCCCACGCCTTCGCGGGGCGGGCTTCTTTCCCCAGAGGGGGAAGGAGCAAATCCCCTGGCTTCACCCTGGTGGAGTTGCTGGTCGTCATCGCCATCGTCGCCTTGATCGCCGGCCTGATGCCCATCGCCTTCAGCCGCCTGCACGAATCGGCCCAGTACCGCGACACCGTGCGCGCCGTGCTGACCGGCCTGCGCGCCGCGCGCCAGCAAGCGCTGTCTGAAAGCCGCGAAGTGCGCTTTGCCGTTCATCTGGCCGAGCGGCGCTTCGGCATTGAAGGCGGGCCGCAACATGAAGCACCCGAACCGCTCGAACTGCGCGCTGTCATGGCCGCCCAGGAATCGGGATCGAACGGCGAAATGGCGATCCGTTTTTTGCCGCACGGCGGCGCCTCCGGCGGCAGCGTGGACGTCATCCGCCCCTCTGGCAGCGGCGTGCGCCTGCGCGTGGACTGGTTTTCAGGGCGCGTCGAGCAGGAGCCGCTCACCCCATGAACCGCAACCGCGGCTTTTCGCTGCTGGAGGTGCTGGTCGCCTTCGCCATCGCCGCGCTAGCGCTGGGCATGCTCTATCAGGCTATGGGCGGCAGCGCCCGCCAAGCCGCGAATGCCAGCCAGCAAGAGCGCGCCATGCTGCTGGCCGCGTCGCTGCTGGCCGCCTACGACAGTGTGCCCGCGCAAGGCATTGACGATGGCGATCAGGGCGCCGGTTTCGACTGGCATGTGCGCAGCCAGCCCTATCCCACGCCCGCCGACAGCACACCGCAAGCGCCGCATCTGCACGAAGTACAGGTCAGTGTGCAATGGCTGGACGGCGACGCGCCGCGCACCTTCGAGCTGACCACCCTGCGTCCCGAGCGCTCGCCCAAACCGGGGGAGGCGCTGCGATGAACCATTGGAACGCCGCCCCGCGCGTTAAGAGGCTGTCGCAAAAGGAGCAGGGCGGCCACAAGAGCCGCCCCTACGCCAATCCTCTGTCAGGAAATTTCGTAGGGGCGGGCCTTGTGCCCGCCCTTTTGCGACACCCTCTTAGAACGTGTTCACGATCTCGGCGTGAGGTGTGCGGCGATGCGGCATTGGGATGGGCTGCAAGGCGCGATCCGCAGCCAATGGCCCGTGTCATTGGCAAGGATTGCGCCTTGCAGCGCTTCCTGAGCACGCGCCCGCTAAGCCCGCGCCGGGATCGTGAACACGTTCTTAAGCGTTCAGCGCGCCCGCGGCCCAACCCCTTTGCCGTCCGCGACAAAAAGGCTGTATGCGCAACGCGGGGCGCCCGGCGTCTTCATGGCTTCACCCTGATCGAAGTCCTCATCGCCTTGTCCCTGCTGTCGCTGCTGATGCTGGTGCTGACCGGCGCCATGCGCTCAATGGGCCAGACCGAAGAGCGCGTCGACGCACGCATACAAGCCGCCGACGACTATCGTGCCGCCGTGGATCTGTTGCAACGCGTGCTGGGCCGGGTGTCGGCGCGGCGTTTTCGCTCCGTCAATGCCGACGGGCCGTCCGAGATGCCGTTTTTCGAGGCCGGGCCGAACTCGCTGGCCTGGATCGGCGTCATGCCCGCGCGTTTCGGCACCGGCGGACGCCACTACCTGCGGCTGGCAGTCGAGCCAGGCGCCGATGGCAGCGGTCAACTGGTGCTGCGCTATGCGCCCTGGAGCGGCGAGCCAGGGTTCGCCAACTGGGGGCAAGCCGGGGTTCAGGTGCTGGCAGCGCCGGTCAGCGCGCTGGCGTTGCATTACAAGGAACCAGCCAGCGGCCAGTGGACTCCGGTATGGCCGCCGCCCGGATTACCTTTCAACGAACTGCCGCAAACACTGCTGCCCTCGGCAGTCGCGCTGCAAATTGACAGCCCCGGTTTCATCTGGCCCCCACTGATAGCAGCCGTGGCGCCAACCCGATTGAGCGATCCGTCGTCCAACATCGGTCGTTATGGCAGTTTTGGCGGCGGCGGCAACAGAGGCGGTGGCGGCGGCGAAAAATGAACCCTTGCCCGAATCCACCCGCCAGCGGCAAAACGCCGGGCGCAAAACGCTCCACCGGGCTTGCCCTCATCGCCGTGCTGTGGATCGTCGCCGCCCTCAGCATCATGGTCACCGGCATGATACACACCGTGCGCCAGCAGACCGGCATCGCCGTCGGCGCGCGCGAGCAACTCAGCGGCCAAGCCTTGGCCGAAGCTGCCGCGGCGCTGGTATTGCAAGACATGCTGAGCAACAGCACGCGCCTGTCCGGCGCCGAATCAACCACGGTATCCTACGGCGGCGTGCAAATGGAAGTCGAAGCCGCGCCGCTGAACGGCTGGATTGCGCTCAACGGCGCCAACGCCGTCCTGTTGGCCGCCCTGCTGCAAAACGCCGGCGGACTCGATCCGGGCCACGCCCAGGCGCTGGCCGACGCCATCGTCGAATGGCGCGACACCGTCCCGCAGATCGACCCCACGGCCAGCGGTGGCGCCCCGGCGCAGCAACGCCGCTTCGAAGCCACCGAAGACCTGCTGCTGGTGCCGGGCATGGACTACCCGCTATATTCCCGCATCGCGCCACTGGTCAGCGCCGACTTTCCCAGCGGCCCGCTGGTCAACCTCCATGCCGCTCCGCCCGAGGTGCTGTCCGTGCTGGCGCAAGGCGACATGGGGCGCGTGGCGCAGTACGTCGCCCGGCGCGCCGACGGCGAACCGGGCGATGCCAGCGGCTTCAGCAATGCCAGCGCTCGCGCTGGCGACCCCGGCGTTTACCGGTTGCGCGTCAAAGTGCCGCTGGATGCGGGCAAAATACTGCTTTTAACCAGTGACGTGGCGTCGGCAGCCAACACTCCGGGTGCCGCGCCCTGGCGCGTGCTGCGCACTGAGCGCCAGATGACCGTCTCGCCGTCCAGCGCTGCTGCCCATTGACTACCCGTCGTTTTTATCGCCGCCGTTTTTTTACTTCATGGCCTTGAGCACTCCCGACAACAGCCGCCTCTTCGGCATCGACCTGAGCCAGTGGCCACGCCAATGGCAGGCCGCCGGTGCGCTGTTGCTCGACTTGCCCGTCCTGCGCTGGCTCGCGCCCACTGTGCGCGTGCGGCTGCGCCGAGCCAATGGCCGCGTCAGCGACTGGGACATGACCCAGGGCGTCGCCACCATCGTGCCGTCTCCAACAGCCGCCGTAACGGCGCGCGCGGTCGAACTACCGCCCGAGCGCGCGCTGGAGCGCCGCCTGATGCTGCCGCCGCTGGCCGCCGTCGATCTGGCGCAGGCGGTACAACTCGAAATCGCCTCGGCCAGTCCGTTCGGCGTCGCGCACACCGTCTCAGGCTACGCCGCCGCGCCCGCGCGAGACGGCGTGTGCCAGGTCGACATCGCCATCACCTCGCGCCAGCAAGTCGAGCAAACCTTGCAACAAGCCAGCGCCGCCGGACCACCGCCCGAAGTATGGGTACTGCCCACCGGCGCGCCCGTGGGCAAAACGCTACGCCCCATCGTGCTGCAAGGCTTCGGCGAACACGTTCGGCGGCGCATCGCGCGGCGCGGCCTGGGCTTAAGGCTGGCGCTGCTGGCGCTGGTACTGGCGCTGCTGGGCGCCCTGATCGTCACACCAACCATACTGCTTCAGTTGCGCGTCCGTCAGGCGCAGCAATCATTTGACGCCATCCAGCGCCAGGCCGCGCCCCAAATCGCCGAGCGCGAAGCGCTCATGCAGCGCGTCGAGCGCCTGCAAGCCGTTGCCCAAGTGCTCGAAAGCCAGTTAGCCCTGCCGCCCGTGCTGGACATGCTCACCCGCGCCGTTCCCGACGGCGCGTGGCTTGCCCAATTGCGCGTCGAAGGCGACAAGCTGATCCTCAACGGCAACGCCGACGACGCCGCCGCCCTGGTGCAACAACTGGCCGCCCAACCCGGCGTGCGCGACGTGCGGCAGTCGGCGCCTTCCATGCGTCCGCGCGGCGCGGCCAAAGAAACCTTCGTCATCGAAATGCACCTCGACGCCGACCGCTACGGTTTAGCGCACAGCGGCGCCAAGGACAGCCGGCCATGAACCTCAGCCTTGGCGCCGCCAACCGTCCCGAGCGCCTGTGGCTGCTGGCCAGCGCGCTGGCGCTGCTAGGCGTGCTGGCGTGGCTGGCGTTCACCGTGCTCAGCATGCACCGCGGCGCGTCTGCTCGGCTGGCCGACATCGAGCCGCGCCATGCCCGCATCGCCGGCTTGCTGCAAAGCAATGATCGCTTGGCGAAATCCGCGCAAACACTGAAAGCCGACCTGTCCCAATACATCTATCCCGCCGACGGCGACCCCGGTCAAATCGGCAACCAGGCCTTGCAAAAAGTGCGCGACATCGCCGCCGCGCGCGAGATGCGCATCACCAGCAGCCAAGTCGCCGCCGCGCGCGAAGAGCACGGCTTCGAGCGAATCGGCCTGACCCTGCGCGTCGAAGGCGAATGGCCGCAACTCCAAAGCCTGCTCGGCGAACTGGCCCGCCAGCGTCCCGCCATCTACATCAACGCCGTGCAAATCGGCGGTCAGGGCGGCTACGTCGAAGGCCGGCCATTCACAGTCTGGGCGCAGTTCGACCTGTACGCGCTCAAGGAGCGTGGCCCATGACACGCCGTCTGCCCTTTTTGCTGGCCAGCCTTGGCCTGCTGTTGGCGCTGGCGCTGGCCACGCTCTGGCTGGCCCCCGGCCCCGTTGCGCGATGGCGCGCCTGGCAAGCGCCCGAGCCGCAGCCGCCCAATCTGGACGACGTGCGCGCCGCCCGGCTGACCGCCAACCCCGCCGCCGCCGCCAACTACCCCGCCATCCTTGAGCGCCCTTTGTTGCTGCCCACACGCCGTGCCGCCGCCGCCTCCAGCGAGACCGCCGCCGCCGCCCCGCCGCAGGCCATAGAGCAAGCCAAATTCACCGGCATCATCTCCGGCCCCACCCTCACCGGCGTGCTACTCGACGAACAAGGCCAGCCGCGCTTCGTGCGCCAAGGCGAATCCGTGGGCGACTGGCGCCTGAACGCCATCAACGGGCGCACCATCACCTTCAAGCGCGGCGGCGAAAGCAAGCAAATCGAGCTGCCCTACGCCAGCCTGTCGGCCCAGGCGGACGGCAACAAAGGCGCCACCCAAGCGCCGCCGCCCAATACGCCCAATGCGCTCAATGCGCCCAATGCGCTCAATAAGTCCAATGCGCCCAATACGTCCGCGCCGCGCCCGCGCCGCGCCCTAAGCGCTCAACCATGAACCAGGCTCTCGAACGACCCCAGTCAAACCGGCCCCCATGCCGCACGGCAACCACACCCACCCAGATGACCATGTCCCGCACCCCCACCCCGCTGCTCGCGCTGGCGCTCATCGCCCCGCTGATTGTCCAACTGGCTGCCTGCACCTCATCCAGACCGGTACTGATTGGCGACAACAACCGTCTGAACAGCCCGTCCGTGGACGCACAAACGGCACAAACGGCACAAACGGCACAAACCGCACAGACAGCCCCGGCGGCCCCAACCGTGGCCCCGCTGCTGCCCGCCTCCGCCGCCGCGCCCGCCGCCGCGCCGGTTGACAACGCCCAGCCCGAAGCGCTGCTGATCCGTGGCAACGACCGCCTTTTCAACCCGGCTCCTGCGTCCCCCAACTCACCCGCTGCCGCCATCAGCCGGCTGCAATTCGAAAGCGCCCCCGCCGGCGAAGTCGTCAACGTCATGCTGCGCGACCTACTCAAAGTCGACTACGTCATCCACCCCCCCATCGACGGCGCCATCACCCTCACCACCCGTCAATCCATCGACGCCGACCGCGCCCTGCTGCTGCTTGAAACCGCGCTGCAAGCCAACGGCATCGTCATGGCGCGCGACTCACGCGGCACCTACCACGTCGGCACGCCCGAGGCGCTGCGCGGCATCGTCAGCGCGCCCGTGCTGGCCGAGCCAGACAAACCCCTGCCGCCCGGCTACGGCGCCGTCATCATCCCACTGCAATACCTGGGCGCGGGCGAAATGGCCAACATCCTGCGCCCGCTCATCTCGCCCGACGCCATCCTGCGCGTCGACACCACGCGCAACATCCTCGTCATGCGCGGCACCAGGGCCGAAGCCGAAGGCTGGCTCGACCTCGTCAAAACCTTCGACGTCAACCTCCTGCGCGGCATGTCCGTCGGCGTCTTCCCGCTCAAGCACACCAACGCCGCCGACATCGACGCCGCCCTGCGCTTGCTCTCCGGCGGCACCGCCGCGGTCGCCGGCGCTGGCGTGCCCGGCGCCGCTGGCGCTCCGGTGCCCACGGCGCCACCCACCGCCCGCCCCGGCCAACCCGTGCGTCCCGGCCAGCCCGCGCCGCCGCCAGCCGCCCCCGCCGGCCTGGGCGAAAACAGCCCCCTATACGGGGCAGTGCGCATCCTGCCCATCGAACGCCTCAACGCCATCATGGTCGTCACCCCGCGCGCCGCCTACCTGGATGAAATCCGCTACTGGATCGAACAATTCGACCAACCCGACATCAACAGCGGCGAGCCGCAACTGTTCGTCTACAAAGTCCAAAACGGCTCCGCCGACCACCTGGCCGAACTCATCAACGGCATCTACGGCGGCACCACCACCACGGCCCAAGGCGGCGCCACCGGCATCGCCCCCGGCCTAGGCGCCGCGCGCGGCGCTTCCGGCGGCTTTGGCAGCGCTTTCGGGGGCAGCGCCTTTGGGGGTAGTGCATTCGGCGGCAATGCATTCGGCGGCGCATTCGGTGGCGCATTAGGTGGCAATTCCAGACTCAACTCCGGCGCTTACGGCAGCCGTGGCAGCGGCTTTGGCGGCGCTTACGGCAGTCGCGGCAGCGGCTTTGGCGGCAACCGCTCAGGCTTCATCAACCAGAACCAGGGCGGACTGGACAGCAACGTCGTCGCCACCATGCTCGGCGACAGCGTGCGCGTCATGGCCGACCGCATCAACAACACCTTGCTCATCCACGCCACCCCAACCGAATACATCCGCCTGGAAGCCACCTTGAAGCGCCTGGACGTGCCACGCGCGCAGGTACTCATCGAGGCCAGCATCGTTGAAGTCACGCTTGGCGACAAGCTGCAATACGGCCTGCAATGGAGCTTCAACGGCAATTTGGGCGGTGGCCGCCGCGGTACGGGCGAACTCTTAGGCACTGACAGAGACGGCAATAGCACCTTTACCGGCCTTGCCGGTGGCTTCAACTACAACGTGACCAACTCGCTAAACCAGATCAAGGCAGTGCTTTCGGCGTTGGCCAACGAATCGCTGATACGCATCATCTCCAACCCCTCGCTGATGGTGCTCGACAACCACACTGCCACCATCCAGGTTGGCAACCAGGTACCCGTCAACACCGGCACCACCCACTACGGCACCAGCGACGTCACCACCACCGACAACTTTCAGTACAAGGACACCGGCGTCATGCTCGGCGTCACCCCTTCAGTCAGCGCGGGCGATCTGGTCACGCTTGAAATCGACCAGGCCGTCACCGACAACAACGACGAAGACTCCACCGTAAAATCCGCCACCCCCTCCTTCATGCAGCGCCAAATCACCTCCAAGGTCGCCGTCCGCTCGGGCGAAACTATCGTGCTCGGCGGCCTCATCAAGGAGAAATCCATACGTGGCTCTTCCGGCCTGCCCATCCTGTCGTCTATCCCTGTCCTCGGTGCCTTGTTCGGCCAAAAGTCCAGCAACACCGAGCGCACCGAACTGTTGATCATCCTCACCCCGCGTGTCGTCCGCTCCGACGAAGATGTCCGCGCCGTCAGCCGCGAGCTACGCGACCGTATGCGGGGCCTGACATTCGGCACAGACCAGCCACTCGCCAAGCCATCGCCAGCGCAACAGCCTTGACGCGGCTGCTGGTATTTCTCCCTCTCCCTTTGGGGGAGCAACTGTGTTCAAAGTCAAGCAGGGTAGGGCGGGGCAAGGTAGGGCGGGGTTCACCCCGCCATCCCCCGGTTTCGTGAAGCGGCGCAATGGCTGCCGGTATTTCTCCCTCCCCCTTTGGGGGAGGGTAGGGGTGGGGCGGCGGCCTCCAAGCACGCGCGCGACACATGTTTGAGCGCCGCCGGCCCCCATCCCTGCTTCCCCCAGCGGGGGAGTCAATTTCAATCGCGCCCGTGCGTAGCGCCCTCACCCAAAAGGTGAAGATAATCGAAGACCCGAAAGTCAACGTTCACGCGGATTTCCTGAAGATAACAAGCGGCGGGCTGCGGTTTCCAGGATCACTCATCATCTTTTGCAACAAGGAGCTTATCGTTATGGCCATTCAACCCAACCACTCCACATTGCCGCGGCGCGTCATCGGCGCCGCGCTGCTGGCCGGCGCCGCGCTATGGCTGGCCGGCTGCCAGACCCTGGGCTCCGGAACCCCGGAGCAAGTGGTGCGCGAACGCGCCCAAGCGCGCTGGGCCGCCCTGCTCAAGGGCGATTTCGAGCACGCCTGGAGCTACACCCAGCCCGGCTTTCGCGCGCTCATCAAGCAAAACGACTACCGCCATCGTTTTGGCGGCGGCGCCCGCTGGAAAGAGGTGCAAGTGCACAACGTCACCTGCGAAGCCGAGCGCTGCACCGTCAGCCTCAACATGTCCGTCATAACCATGATCCCGTCCTTCCACAACAAGGAAATCACCACCTCCATGGACGAAACCTGGGTGCGCGAAGACGGGCAATGGTGGTTCTATCAAGCCCTGTAAGCTTGGGGCCTCGCGGCGCCGCGAATCAACCCGGCGCGCGCCTGCCTCGCCATTTCCGCGCAGGCGGGTGCGGTTCAAAATGGTGCGTTTGCCAAATGCGACTGCCGGTATTTCTCCCTCCCCCTGTGGGGGAGCAAGCATAGGGCGGGGTTCACCCCAATACTGGTCACTTAAGCGCACAGACCGATGAGTGTCGTCATTCCCGCGCAGGCGGGAATCCACGCGGCATGCGCAAGAAAAGCCAGTTCCACGGTGTGATGCCGTTGGATTCCCTGTCATTCCCGCGAAGGCGGGAACTGCGCGGGAATGACGAAATAAAGGTTCATGTCGTTAACTGAATGGTATTGGGGTTCACCCCGCCATCTCCCGGTTTCGTGAAGCGGCGCTTGTGGCGGGGTGAACCCCGCCCTACGTTTGTTTTTTTGCGCCACTGGCCCCCATCCCAACCCCCGCCTTCGCGGGGGCAGGCTCTTCCCCCGGCGGAGGGAAGGCGTCAATTCAACCTGGGTTCAATCGCACCCCGCGCAGGCGGCAATCCAAGCAGGAGCCACGCGAGCGATAGGCAGACGAGGGCAGACGCGGACAAGGCAGCCAGCCCCCTTTAAGCCGGAAGCTTCCTCCCCGTGAACCCACGACTTCAGCGGCAATAAAAGCAAATGTTACCGTAACAATTAAACACACGCGTGACAAATCGGTAATAAATGCCGATTTAGTGAAAATTTTGTTCCTCGAAAACAACAAATTTCCCTCAACCTGTTGACGTTCCCATTCGGCACGTTGAAAGCTGTGCCGCTGTCGTGGTAGTATCCGCAGGCATTTCCAAGATTCACTTGGGTCTTGCAACTACCTTTCCTTTTTTTAATGGAGTCATAGCTATGAAAAAGAGCATTTTGTCGCTGAGCGTTGCAGCGGCTCTAGGCGGCCTGTGCTTTGCCGGACCGGCAAGCGCCATCGCCGTTTTTGACCGCGACGGCAGCACGGCGGAATACCTGTATCCGCATCCCGCGGGCACCGGCCACATGCTGTACACGCCGTACTACACGGCGCAAAACGGCCTGGGCACGACCATTACCATCATCAACACCGACCGACTCAACGGCAAGGCCGTCAAGGTGCGCTTCCGTAACGCCACCAACTCTGACGACGTGCTGGACTTCACGCTGCTGCTCTCCCCCGGCGACGTGTGGAGCGGTGCGGTAACCAGAGGCAGCGACGGTTACGCCCAGGTTTCCGCCCCTGATGATGAGACTTCTTGCACCATCCCGCTCAAGGCCAGCGGTCTGTGGCCCGGCAAGTTCAAGGCCCTGCGTCTGCCTTCTTACCTAAACGACAATCAAAAAGCCGCGCTGACCCGCGAAGGCTATGTGGAAGTACTGAACATGGCCGACATTCCGCCCGGCAGCAACTTGTTCACTGCCATCAAACACGTCAACGGCAAGGCCCCTTGTGAAAGCGGCCCCGGCGGCCTTGGCATTTTCAGCACGCTGATGAGTCCCGAGTGGTACGACGCCGGTGACGCCAGAGCCATCGGCCTGGACAACCCCACCGGTCAACTGATGGGATCGTGGGCTGTTCTCAACCTGTCCGATCTGGGCGTGTTCAGTGGTGCGCAAACAGCCATCATCGCCTCGGCAACCAACATCTCTGGCGTTAGCGCCTCTATGTCCACGGCTCCAGCCAACTTTGCTTTCGCCCCGCAGCTTGAAGATGATTTTCTTTCCGCTGTTTCCCCCTTTATTCCGACTACTTACGGCCCACGCGCAGGCTTAGACTTCACAATCAACCACCTCACCGCTGATCCGTTGCTGACTAACGACGTTACTGGCGGCAACACCCTTGATCCGCTCTGGTACGATCTGCCCGACATGTCCACGCCGCTGCTCAATACAGCGGGGATGGCGACGATTGCCACCACTGACCCCATTGATCAAGCCGAGCTGATTAGCGATGCCATGGCCAAGACCAACGTGGTCAATGAGTACATGGCCACCAAGGCAGGCGCTGCCGTGCCATTCAACACCGACTGGGTGGTGTCTCAGCCGACGCGCCGTTACCACGCTGTGATGGATTACGCGGGCTCCTACGCTGCTGCTAGCATTGTGCAGAGGACGGCATCAGGCGGTTCGTCCTATTATTGGGACCTCAACGACAACTCCATGCTTAGCAAAGAGGACCATGGCTATGGTCCGGTCGCTTGCGTGAAGCTGCGTTTTGGTTCGTATGACCGTGAAGAAGGCGTTCTCTCGGCGTTTGGCGGCTTTTCGCCGGGCACTGTCGTGCCGTACTGCGGCGAGGTGTTCACTGCCCAATTCGGCACCACCTCAACGCTGCGTGCTGAAATTACCGCGACCTCCGTCAATAGTCTCGTCGCTGGCGATGCGGGTTGGGCGATAGTGAGCACGACGGCCGCTGGTACGGCGATGCCGATGGTGGGTTATGCGGCGATTCTGTTCGTGAACCAGGTCAGCAACACCACCTACAACCAGACCTTGCCGCACCGTTGGCTGGCTCCTTGATCCGGCTTAGCGATTGTTTCGCTTGACCGATCATCAGGCCCCGGCGTTTTCAACCGGGGCTTGACGAGCGCATTAAAAGGGTGGGAGCAATCCCACCCTTTTTTATGCTTTTCTGAATTCTTGAGCTCACGGATTCAGAGGTTTCTTTTACAAAAGCTCATGTTTGTAAGTTTTGTGGGCGGCTGCCCGGCCGCCTGACAAGAGGTTCTACGTTATGCCGAAATTTCCGTTTTTTCCACTGCGCGCCGCTTTGCCGGTCATCGCGTTGGCCTGGCATCTGGCGCCCGCGGCGGCAGCCGAGACTTCGCCGGTGATCGTGTCTGGCCCCGCGGGGCAGGTCACGCGCGCCGAGGTCGAGCTTATGGTGGACGATCTGATCGCGCCGCCGCAACGCGCGTCCTTCTGGTCCAACCCGCAAGCGGTGGGCGAATTTGCGCGCAGCATGTACGCGCAGCGCGCGCTGGCGGCTGATGCTCTTAAAGAGGGCATGGACAAAACCTCTCGGGGCGCCGCGTATTTGCGGCTGGTGCGAGACCGCACGCTCGCCAATATGCTGCTGGCCCAGCGCAGCCAGGCCAAACAGCCCGACGACAAGGCCATGGAAAGCTATGCCCGCTCCGAATACCTCGCCAAGCCGGAGCGTTTTGCCGAGCCTGAACAGGTTCATGCGCGCCACATCCTGATCTCGCTGCCCAAGAATAGCGATGCGGCGGCTGATGAGGCCGCCAAAACCAAGATCGAGGCGCTGCTGGCGCAGTTGCGCCAGGGCGCGGACTTCGAGAAGCTGGCCAAAGAAAATTCGACCGACAAGGCCAACGCGCAAAAAGGCGGCGACCTGGGCTTTTTCGACCGCCGCCGGATGGTGCCGGAGTTCACCGATGCGGTGTTTGGGCTGAGCAAGCCGGGCGATCTGGCCGGCCCGGTGAAAACGCAGTTTGGCTACCACATCATCGAACTGCTGGAGCGCAAACCGGCCAGCAGGCAAAAATTTGAGGACGTGCTGCCGGTGCTGAAAGAAGAGTTGAAAACCAAGTTCGACGGCGAGGAGCGCCGCCGCGTCTGGGAAGCGGCGCAAGCGCAGGCCCAAGTTGACGAGGACGCCGTCAAAGCCTTGGTGCAGCCCAGCGTCCCGCAGCCGTTGAACGCGCCCGCCGCCGCCGCGCGCTGATGCGCGGCGCGACCGGTGATTAGGCGGCCTTTTGCCGTGGCGCCTTTGGTGTTGACTGAATGCCGGCAGCTTTGGCGCTTGCGCGGGCTGTTGGCGGTGTTGACGCGGCGCGAGTTGGGCGCGCGCTTCGCCGGCTCAGCCGGCGGGCTGTTATGGGTGTGGCTGCCGCCGCTATTGACGGTGGCGGCGTATTACCTGGTGTTTGACGTGGTGTTTGGTATGCGGCTGGGCAGCGCGGCGCCGACGGCGCGCGTGGGCACGTATCTGATTGCCGGTATGCTGGCTTGGATGGCGTTTGCCGACGCGGTGCAGCGCGGCATGATGAGCCTGCTGGATGCCGGCGCCATGCTGCAAAAAAACCCGCTGCCGCCAGGTTTGTTTCCGGCTCGCGCGGTGCTGGCCAGCGGCGTGGTGTTCGCGCCGCTGCTGCTGTTGCTGGTTGCGCTGTATGGCGGCGCGCACCATTTCGGCTGGGGCGTGCTGGCGGTGCCGGCGCTGATCGTGCTGCAAGGCGCGCTGGCTTTTTTGCTGGCCTATCTGCTGGCGATCATGGCGGCGGCGCTGCGCGACGTGGTGCAGGTGGTGGGGGTGCTGCTGTCGCTGGGGGTGTTTTTGTCGCCGGTGCTGTTTCCGGTGACGCTGTTTCCCCAGGCGTGGCGCTGGCTGCTGTGGCTCAACCCGATGACGGGGCCGATTCTGGGCTACCAGTCGGCCTTGCTGCAAGGGGCGTGGCCGCCGTGGTCAGTGTGGGTGGCAATGGCGGCGTGGCTGGCGCTGCTGGCGGCGCTGCTGTCGCTGGCGCTGGCGCGCAGCCGGGATCAGTTGAGGGATTGGTTATAGGTAATGCACGGCGTTCAAGTGCCGCTGGTTTTGCGCGGGGTGGGCAAGGAGTACCGCCTGTACGACTCGCCGCGCGCGCGCTTGAAGGCGCTGCTGACGGGGCGGGCGTTGCATCGCGGGCATTGGGCGTTGCGCGATGTGTCGTTTGAACTGAAGCGCGGGCAGTGTCTGGGCGTGGTGGGCAGCAACGGCGCGGGCAAGAGCACGCTGCTGAAGCTGGTGACGGGCACGCTGCAACCGAGCGCCGGCCAGG
>JAITMV010000051.1 GCA_031277295.1 Burkholderiaceae bacterium
GTCGGCCCAGCCCATCACACGCACGGTAATCAAATCCTTGCGGCCCTCGGCCAGCACATCGTGCGCCATGAAACCCTTGGCCGGGAAGTTGGTCATGACCTGCCCGGTCGCCCGGATCAACGCTTGCAGCAACTCGCGTCCCTCGGGCCTACCCAAGTCGAGCGCCAGCGACTTCTTGGCCCGATTGAGGTTTTCCCAATACAGCGAATCGTTGTTCCTGGTGACGGGCCAGCGCCGAAAATCCGGCCCGCCGCCGGTCTGATCGACGCGGATCACCTCAGCGCCGAATTGCGCGCAGTACAGCCCCGCGCTGGGCGAGGCGACAAAAGACGAGGCCTCGATCACCGACAGGCCACGGAGCAATTCATACATTTTTCAAGCTTCGACAAAAGAGTGTATTGGTGTCACAAGCTGGCGCGAATCAAGCCTTCAAACCGTCTTCAATGCCCGCGCCACTTCATCCACCAGCCCCGGCCCCTTGTAGATGAGGCCAGTGTAAATTTGCACTATGTCCGCCCCCGCCTCGATTTTGGCGACGGCGTCCGCGCCGCTCAAGATGCCACCGACGCCGATGATGGGAAAATCCGGCCCTAGCGCGGCGCGCAACTGGGCGATGACGCGGTTGCTGGCCGTCCGCACCGGCGCGCCGGACAGTCCCCCCGCTTCGCTGGCGTGCGGCAGCCCCTGAACGGCGTCGCGCGACAGGGTGGTGTTGGTGGCGATCACGCCCTCAATGGCGTGTTGGCGTAGCGCGTCGGCGATGGTTTGCACCTGGCTGTCGTCCAAGTCGGGCGCGATCTTTAGAAACAGCGGAACGTGCTTGCCGTGCTGCGCGGCCAGTTCGCTCTGGCGCGACTTCAACGCGGCCAGCAGCGCGTGCAGCGCGGCCTCGCTTTGCAGATCGCGCAGATTCTTGGTATTGGGGCTGGAGATGTTGACGGCCACGTAGTCGGCGTAGGGGTACACGCCGGACAGTGCCGTTAGGTAGTCGTCGGTGGCGCGCTCGATTGGGGTAGTGGCGTTCTTGCCGATGTTCAGGCCCAGAATCATGCGTTCGCGTCCGTTCGCCGCGCTCAATGCGCTAAAAAAACGAGAGCGCCGCACGTTGGCGACGAAAGCTTGTAGCCCGTCGTTGTTGAAGCCCATGCGGTTGATTAGCGCCTGTGCCTCTGGCAGCCGGAACATGCGCGGCCTGGGATTGCCCGGCTGCGCTAGCGGAGTGACGGTGCCGACCTCGACAAAACCGAAGCCCATTGCCCCCAGCCCGTCGATGGCGTGGGCGTTTTTATCCAGCCCCGCCGCCAGGCCGACGCGGTTGGGAAAGCGCAGACCCGCCAGTTGCACCGGGTCATGCACGCGACCATTGCACCAGGCCCACTGCAATGGCGTGCCGCTGCCTTTGGCAAGCAGGTCGATGGTGCGCTCGTGCGCCGTCTCGGGGTCGAGCTGAAACAGAAACGGCCGCGCCAGATCGTAGGGAAACAGTGCCATTGGATAATCATCGCTGATGCTTGACTAATTTTCTCAAATGACGCAAGACGAATTGAAAGCGATGGTCGCCCGCGCGGCGCTGGACCATGTGCCGCACGGCGAGGTGGTCGGTGTGGGTACCGGATCGACGGTCAACAAATTCATCGATGAATTGGGATGTATAAAAGACCGCATTGTCGGCGTGGTGTCGTCGTCGGATGCCTCCACCGCGCGGCTCAAGGCGCTGGGCATTTCGGTGTTCGACTGCAACGAGGTTGGCGAGATCGCCGTCTACATCGATGGCGCCGACGAGATCGACGGCCAAGGCCACATGATCAAAGGCGGCGGCGCGGCGCTGACGCGCGAGAAAATCGTCGCCGCGCAGTCGCGCCGCTTTGTCTGTATTGCCGATGAATCCAAGCGGGTCGACAAGCTCGGCAAGTTTCCCCTGCCGGTGGAGGTCATCCCGATGGCCGCGCAGCGTATCGCGCGCCAATTTGCCGCCCTGGGCGGACAGGCCGCGCTGCGCGCCAAGGACGGCCAGCCGGTGATTACCGACAACGGCCAGCACCTGCTGGACGTGCGCGGGCTGTCAATCGACGATCCGCTGGCCTTTGAATCCGCCGTCAACCAATGGCCCGGCGTAGTGACCGTGGGCGTGTTCGCGCACCAGAAGGCGCGGGTTTGTTTGTTGGGCAGGCCGGACGGGGTGAGGACGCTGACTTTTGGCTAAGTCAAGCCGCCGTGCGCTCCTTTGCAGCGCACTCGTATGGGGCGCGCCAGTTCTGTCGCCGGCTCAGGATCGGGCTGTATCCGAGCGGGCCAGCCGGTTGGTTGCCGCGGCGCGGGCGCAAATCGGCGTGACGCTGCGTTATGACCCGGCGTATTCGATACTTTCTTTTCCGAACGGCGATGTTGATCGTTCCAAAGGCGTGTGTACCGACGTGGTGATTCGCGCCTTTCGCGATGCACTAGGGTTGGATTTGCAGGCGCTGGTCAACGCCGACATGCGCGCTCATTTTTCCGCTTATCCGAAGATTTGGGGTTTGCGGCGCTTTGATCGGAACATCGATCACCGCCGTGTGCCGAATCTGGCCGTCTTCTGGTCGCGCCAGGGCGCGCGCCTGCCCGTGAGCCGTCATGCGAGCGGTTGGCGCGCGGGTGATATTTTTACCTCCCTGGTCAGCGCACGCCTGCCGCATACCGGCATCGTGTCCGACCGCAAAACCAGCGCCGGCCGGCCCTTGGTCATCCACAACATCGGTGCCGGCACGCGTGAAGAAGACGCGCTGTTCGACCACCCACTGACCGGACACTTCCGCTGGCGGGTTTGAACCCGGAAGCGGCAAATGACAGCCTGAGCGGGCGTGTTCAACCACGGTTTTGAAACATGAATATTCGATCCGTTCTGACTTTGATTGGCGCGCTGGCGCTGGGCGCGCTGGCTTGGCGCGTGGGCGGCTGGCAAGGGATTGCGCTGCTGGGCAGCGGGCTGGTGTTGTGGGCGCTGTTGTACGCCAACCAGTTGTTGACGGTGATGAAGCGCGCGGCCAATCGGCCGGTCGGCTATGTCGGCAGTGCGGTCATGTTGAACAGCAAGCTCAAGATCGGCCAGACGCTGCTGCACGTCACGGCGCTGACGCGCTCGCTTGGCCAGCAGTTGTCGGACGCGGGCGCGCGGCCCGAGGTGTACCGCTGGAGCGATCCCGGTGATTCGCACGTCACCGCCGAGTTTGAAGACGGTCGGCTGCGGCGCTGGCGACTTGAGCGGCCCGCGGATCCGCCCGCGTCCTAAAATCAACTGCTTTGCCGGACCGCGTTCGGCGCTAACAACCAAGGACACGTCCCATGAGCACCCCCTCCCTTTCCCTGGCCGACCGCGACGGCAAAATTTGGCTCGACGGCCAATTGGTCGAGTGGCGCGATGCCAAGATTCACGTGCTGACGCATACCCTGCACTACGGCTGCGGCGTGTTCGAGGGGCTGCGCGCTTACGACACACCCGGCGGCACCGTCATCTTCCGTCTGCGCGAGCACACCCAGCGCTTATTCAACAGCGCCAAGATTTTGCGCATGAAAATTCCGTTTACCCCCGAGCAGGTGGACGAGGCGCAAAAAGAAGTCATGCGCGCCAACCAGTTGAAAAGCGGTTACATCCGCCCGCTGGTCTGGATCGGCTCCGAGAAGCTGGGCGTCAGCCCCAGGGGCAACGCCATTCACCTGATGGTGGCCGCCTGGACCTGGGGCGCGTATCTGGGTGAAGACGGGCTGAAAAAAGGCATCCGCGTCAAGACCAGCAGCTACAACCGCCACCACGTCAACATCACCATGACGCAGGCCAAGGCGGTCAGCAACTACAGCAACTCGATCCTGGCTCACCTCGAAGCCACCGACGACGGCTACGATGAGGCGCTGCTGCTTGACGCCAGCGGCTTCGTCAGCGAAGGCGCGGGCGAAAACGTCTTTTTAGTCAAGGATGGCGCCATCTACACGCCCGATCTGTCGGCCGGCGCGCTCAACGGCATTACGCGCAACACGGTGCTACACATCTGCGACGACTTGGGGCTGAAGGTGGTGCAAAAGCGCATCACGCGCGACGAGTGCTACATCGCCGACGAGATGTTCTTTACCGGCACCGCCGCCGAGGTGACGCCGATTCGCGAACTCGACCGCATCCAGATCGGCGCCGGCCAGCGCGGCCCGGTGACGGAAAAAATCCAGAATGCCTTCTTCGACATTGTGGGCGGGCGCAATTCCAACTACGCGCATTGGCTGGCCAAGGTCTAAGAACGTGTTTACGATCCTGGCGCGGGCGTGCAGGCGCGGGCTTGGGGCGCTGCGGCGCAAGCAATCCTTGCCAATGGCACGGGCCATTGGCTGCGGCTTGCGCCTTGCAGCCCATCCCAATCCGCATCCCACACACCTCACGCCGAGATCGCAAACACGTTTTAATACTGCCTGTGCGCGCCCATGCGCATCGCGCACCTGATCCTGACGCGCCGCTTCGCCGGCAGCGAGCGCCATGCCATTGAATTGGCCAACGCCCAGGCCGCCGAACACGAGGTTTGGCTGATTCTGCGCCGCGCCGCCGCCAGTGCGCGGGCCGATGCGCTGGCCGGCCGGGTCGATCCGCGCGTGCGCCTGCTGCTGATGCCTGACTGGCTGCCGTCCTGGCACGCGGCGCGGGCGCTACGCCGTATCCGTCCCGACGTGGCCCATGCCCATTTGAGCGGCGCTTGCCGCGCGCTGCGCGGCCTCAAGGGGCTGTGCCTGCGCGTGGCCACGCTGCACATCCGCTACAAGCCGCGCCAGCACGCCGGGCTGGACGCGCTGGTGGCTATCGCGCCCTGGCAACTGGCTGACATTCCGCCCGCGCTGCGCGCCCACACGGCGCAAATCGACAACTGGGTGCTGCCCCATCCTGCCGCGCCGGACGCGCGCGAGCGCCTGCGCGGCGAACACGCCATTCCGCCCCAGGCCTGGGTATTCGGCGCCGTCGGCCGGGCCGAACACAGCAAGGGCTTCGATCTGTTGATCGACGCCTTCAACGCCGCCGGCATTGCCGATGCGTGGCTGGTCATCGTCGGCCACGGCCCGGCCTGGGACGGGCTGCGGCGCAAAGCCGGCCCGCGCGTACTGCTGCCTGGGTTCATGCGCGCGCCCGAGGACTGGATGGCGGCGTTCGACGGCTTCGTCAGCGCCGCCCGCGCCGAGCCGTTCGGCCTGGTGCTGCTGGAGGCCATGCAGTCCGGCCTGCCCATCATCGCTACCCGCACGCAAGGCGCGCTGCACCTGACCGCGAGCATGAACCCGGCGCTGGCGCCCGTTGGCGACGTGGCGGCGCTGGCGCGGGCGCTGGCCGACATGGCCCTGACGCGCCCGGCGCGCCGCCGCTATCCGATGGAACGCTTCGACATTGCCGGCAAGCTGGCGCAACTGGACACGTTCTATCGCCGCGAACTGGCTTTCAGGTCGTCGCCAGACGGCCCGCAAACGTTGGACAATACGCAGCCATGACCCGTCGCGCGACTGGCGAGCGGCGATGGGGCTGAAACTCAGGCATCTTCATCATGAATCCCAACCCCAACGCGGCCGTGCCGCTGTCCGCCAAGGACTTGAATGCCCAGGGCGGCGTGTACTGTCCCAACCCGCTGGCCAAAATGGAGCTGTGGAACACCCACCCCAGGGTGTACCTGGACGTAGCGCGCGCCGGCGCGGCCAAGTGCCCGTACTGCGGTACCGTGTATCAACTCGAACCCAACTGGCAAAAGGCGGCCCGTTCGAGGAAAAACCCGGCTTAAGCGGAATTCGCTTGCACCCCGACGCCCCGCTCCACGTCCGCATCACCAGCCTGGCGGCACTGCTGACGCCGGCGCTGGCGCTGTGGCTGCCTTCGGGCTATGCCTACGGCACGATGCTGCTGTTGATCGGCGCGCTGGCCGCCGCCGCCCGCTGGTGGCGCCAGCCGCTGACGCCGTCGGCTGGCTGGCTGGCGGCAGCGGTGGTTCTGATGGCGTTGGTCTGGTTGTACGGCAGCGATTGGGGCCGGGGCATCGGTGTGCTCAACAGACCGCTACGCTATCTATTAGCCGTGCCATGTCTGCTATATGCGCTGTGCTTTCCGCCGCGCCCCGGCTATCTGTTGGCCGGGTTGGCCGCGGGCGCGGCCGGCGGTGGTTTGCGCGCGCTGTTCGATACCCAGGTTTTGGGCCTTGATCGGCCCTGGACATCGGCCGCGCAGACTGGCAACGCCATTCAGATGGGCGATCTGAGCGCCTTGTTCGGGCTGATGTGCTGGATCGCGTTGATCGTTTACTGGCCCCGCTGGCGCTGGTCCTTGCGCCTGGCCGTCATGATTTGTTGCGACCTTGGTCTGCTCGGCTCGCTGCTGTCGCAAACGCGCGGCGGCTGGCTGGCCATGGCGTTGACCATGCCGCCGGTATTTTGGCTGCTGGTGCGTCAGGTGTCGCTTCGGCGGGCCGCGGGCGGGTTGGCCGTACTGTGCTTGCTGCTGCTGCCTCAGGGCTGGATGCTGTGGCCCCAGTTGGCGCATCGTATCGATTGGACCGTCAATGAAGTCGCCAGCTACCGCGATGCCAAGGAGGCCGACACCTCGATCGGTCAACGGCTTGACCATTGGCAACTGGCCTGGACGATGGGTCGCGACCGGCCCATCGTCGGCTGGGGCGATGCCGGTTATGTGGCGGAAAAAGCCCGCCGGGTCGGCGCCGGACAGGCCGACATTGCCGTACTGCGTTTCGGCCATACCCACAACGAAGCGCTCGACCAGTTCGTCAAGCGCGGGCTGATTGGCGTCACCGGCCTATTGGTGCTGTACCTCGTGCCCCTGGCGCTGTTTTGGCCGCGCGCCCAAGCGCCGCCAGGCACTTGCGGATCGGGTCGCCGTGACGACCGGATCTGCCTGCGCCTGATGGGCGTGGCTTTTGTGGTGGCGTACATCGGGTTTGGCCTGACCCAGGTGTTTTTCGCCCACTACAACGGTGTGGTGATCTACCTGGCCATGGTGATACTGATCTTTGCCGCGCTGACGGGCGCGGCGCCCGTCAGCGCCGAGGCGAAGCGCGGCGCGTGAGATATTGTCGGCGTCAATCCTCCGCCGCCGCCACGTTGCGCACCCCCGCCGCCACATGCCCGGCGGGCACATGGCGCGCGGCGTGCTCGATGTGGCCGGCCTGGTCGTCGAAGAAGAAGTCGGGCTGGAACTCGCGCAAAAACTCGCCCTTGGGCAGGCCGCCCAAAAACATCGCCTCGTCCACCGACACGCCCCAGCTCATCAGCGTGCGGATGGCGCGCTCGTGCGCCGGGGCGCTGCGCGCGGTGACGAGCGCGGTGCGGATGCGCATGGGGTCGGCGGCGTTTTGTTGCAGCCGGTGCAGCGCGGCCAGAAAGGGCTTGAACGGGCCGGGCGGTAGCGGCAACGCGGCACGGGCAGCCTCGTGCGACTGAAAGGCGTCCAGCCCGCCGCTTTGGAATACGCGCTCGGCTTCGTCCGAAAACAGCACCGCGTCGCCGTCGAAGGCGATACGTACCTCGCGCGGATGCGCGTCGCTGGCGGGCGCGGCGTGCGTGGCCACCCGCGCCGCCGGGTGGCCACGCGCCAGCGCCTGCGCCACGTCGGCTCCATTGGCGGACAGAAACAGGTGTGCGCCCAGCGGCTTGAGGTACGGAAACGGATCGCGCCCCTGCGTGAAAACACCGCGCAAAATGGGCAGGCCATGCGTTTGCGCCGAGCGGAACACGCGCATACCGCTGACCGGATCGTTGCGCGAGAGCATGACCACTTCCACCCGCTTGGCTGCGCCCTGGTTGAAAGCCAGCAGCTTCTTGACCAGCGAAAACGCCACGCCTGGCGCGGCTGGCTCGTCCAGCTTGTCCAGTTGCAACTGCATATAGGCGTGGGCGTCGCCAGCTTCAAAGAGGCGGTTCTCGGCCTCGAAGTCGAACAGCGCGCGCGACGAAATGGCGACGACGAGTTGGTCTTGCAGACAGGCGCTCATGCCAAAACAATAGCAGCTTTGTATTTGTGTACAAGTATTTCCATCCTAAAACCCCCTCTTTGGTCAAGGCGTTGCCCTAAGGTTTTTTCGCCACAAAACTATCCATCGTCATTCCCGCCTTCGCGGAAATGACGAAACGCATAGGTCTGTGCGCTTAAGTGACCAGCATTGGGTTAAGGCGAATGGCACTTACTTTAGCTACCGCCCCCGCGATGAATGATCGCAAGTACTTGAAAGACAAGGCAAAGGCGGCTGACCCTGGCTCGATAGGATGGTTGGTTACGAAACACCCAAACCA
>JAITMV010000203.1 GCA_031277295.1 Burkholderiaceae bacterium
GCGTCGTCCAGGCTCAGATAGCCGTAGTCCGGCTCCAGTGTGCGCGCCAAGGTGGTCTTGCCGCACTGGCGCGGGCCGAGCAGGCAGACCACCGGCGTGTCTTGCAACGCGGTGCGCAGCGCGGACGCCAGATGGCGGGGAAAGTCGGGCATGAGTGATGCGTCCAATGTACTATTTTGTGACCGTCCAAATGACCGGTTTAGCTACCGTCCATATTACTACTTAATGACTTCACGCCAGCCCCTAAAATGCCGCCCGCACCCCCCGTTCTTTTGGCAACCGGGGGTTTTGTCGTTGCCGCCCCATGGATTACCTCAAGCTCGCCCCCGGTAAACGCCACGCCTTGCCGCGCGCGCCGGGGTCGGGCGACGCGCTGCTGCTGGCGCGGCTGGCCGAGCGCGGGCGGGCTGAAAAGCGCCTCGTGGCCATCATCTGCGCCGACGCGGGCGATGCGTCGCGCCTGAGCGATGAGATTCCCTTTTTCGCGCCGGACGTGCGCGTGGCGCGCTTCCCGGATTGGGAGACGCTGCCTTACGACGGCTTTTCGCCGCACCAGGACTTGATCAGCGAGCGGCTGGCGACGCTGTGGGCCATTCGCCAGCACCAGGCCGACGTGGTGCTGATGCCGGCGACGACGGCGCTGTACCGGCTGGCGCCGCCGGCGTTTTTAGCCGGGCACACGTTCCACTTCAAGCAGGGGCAGCAACTGGACGCGGCGGCGCTGAAAAGCCAGTTGACGCTGGCCGGCTACAGCCACGTGACGCAGGTGGTCAGCCCCGGCGAGTACGCGGTGCGCGGCGGGCTGATCGACCTGTACCCGAGGGGCAGCCCGATGCCGTATCGGGTTGATCTGTTCGACGACGAGATCGACTCCATCCGCGGCTTCGACCCCGACACGCAGCGCAGTCTGTACCCGGTGCCCGAGGTGCGCCTGCTGCCGGGGCGCGAGTTTCCGCTCGACGACGCCGGACGCGCCAAGTTCCGCCAGCGCTGGCGCGAGTTGCTGGAAGGCGACCCGACGCGCAGCCGCATCTACAAGGACATGGGCCACGGCGTGGCGACCGCTGGCATCGAGTACTACCTGCCGCTGTTCTTCGACGCCCCGGCGACGGTGTTCGACTACCTGGGCGCGCACGCGGTGCTGGCGCTGCATGGCGATCTGGAGGCGGCGTTCCAGCGTTTCGCGCAAGACACGCGCGAGCGTTTCCGCATGGCCGAGGGCGACCCCGAGCGCCCGGTGCTGCCGCCGCAGACGCTGTTTCTGAGCGCGGAGGATTTCTATCTGGCCGCCAAGGGGTATGGGCAGGTGGCGTTGCGCGGTTTGCCCCCTCCCCCTTTGGGGGAGGGTAGGGGCCAGCCGGCGCCAGAAAAAAATGCCGCATATGTGCAAGCGCTGCGCGGCCCCCATCCCGGCCTTCCCCCAGAGGGGGAAGCAGGTTCCAGTGAATTCACCCCCCTGCCCGACCTCGCCGCCCAGCGCGGCAGCGACGAGCCGCTGGCCAAGCTGCAAGCGCACGTCGCCGCGTCGCCGCGCCGCACGCTGATCCTGGCTGAAAGCGCCGGGCGGCGCGAGAGTTTGCTGGACTTTCTGCGCGCCTCGGGTCTGAGCCCGACCGCGTTCGACACCCTGGCCGAATTCCAGGCCAGCAATGAAAAAACCGGCATCGCCACCGGCGCGCTGGCGGTGGGCTTTGCGTGGATCGAAGGCGGCATCGATTTCGTCACCGAAACCGAACTGTTCGCCGCCAGCCCGACGACGCGGCGGCGCAAGCGGCAGGAGCAGGCCAGCGACGTCGAGGCGCTGATCAAGGACCTGAGCGAACTCAACATCGGCGACCCGGTGGTCCACGCGCAGCACGGCATTGGCCGCTACCGGGGCCTGATCCACATGGACTTGGGCGAGAAAAACGCCGACGGCACACCCGCGCCGCAAGAAATGCTGCACCTTGAATACGCGGCCCAGGCCACGCTGTACGTGCCGGTATCGCAGTTGCACCTGATTGGCCGCTACACCGGCGTCAGCGCCGATGAAGCGCCGCTGCACCGGCTGGGCTCCGGTCAGTGGGAAAAAGCCAAGCGCAAAGCCGCCGAGCAGGTGCGCGACACGGCGGCGGAGTTGCTCAACATCCACGCCCGGCGCGCCGCGCGCGAGGGCTTCGCGTTCCGCTTTCACCCGCAGGAGTACGAGGTATTCGCCAGCGACTTCGGCTTTGAGGAAACCGCCGACCAGCAGGCCGCCATCCACGCCGTCATTCAGGACATGATCTCGCCGCGCCCGATGGACCGGCTGGTCTGCGGCGACGTCGGCTTCGGCAAGACTGAAGTCGCCGTGCGCGCCGCCTTCGTCGCCGTCATGGGCGGCAAGCAGGTGGCCCTGCTGGCGCCCACCACGCTGCTGGCCGAGCAGCACTACCAGACCCTTACCGACCGTTTCGCCAAATGGCCCGTGAAGGTGGCGGAAATGAGCCGCTTTCGCACCTCCAAGGAAATCACCGCCGCCGCCAAGGGTTTAGCCGAAGGCGGCATCGACATCGTCGTCGGCACGCACAAGCTCTTGAGCGCCAGCGTCAAGTTCAAGAACCTGGGCCTGCTGGTGATCGACGAGGAGCACCGCTTCGGCGTGCGCCACAAAGAGGCCATCAAGCAAATGCGCGCCGAGGTGGACGTGCTCACCCTCACCGCCACGCCGATCCCGCGCACGCTGGGCATGGCGCTGGAAGGCTTGCGCGATTTGAGCGTGATCGCCACCGCGCCGCAACGGCGCCTGGCCATCAAGACCTTCGTGCGCAGCGAAAGCCACGGCGTCATCCGCGAAGCCGTGCTGCGCGAACTCAAGCGCGGCGGCCAAGTCTATTTTTTGCACAACGAGGTCGAAACCATCGAAAACCGCCGCGCCGCGCTGCAAGACATCCTGCCCGAAGCGCACATCGCCGTCGCCCACGGCCAGATGCCCGAGCGCCAACTCGAGCGCGTGATGCGTGACTTCGTCGCCCAGCGCCACAACCTGCTGCTGTGCTCGACCATCATCGAAACCGGCATCGACGTACCCACCGCCAACACCATCGTCATCAGCCGCGCCGACAAATTCGGCCTGGCGCAACTGCACCAACTGCGCGGACGCGTGGGCCGCTCGCACCACCAAGCCTACGCCTACCTGATGGTGCCCGACCTGGACAGCCTGACCAAGCAGGCCGAGCAGCGCCTGGACGCCATTCAGCAAATGGAAGAACTCGGCAGTGGCTTTTACCTGGCGATGCACGACCTGGAAATCCGCGGCGCTGGCGAGGTGCTGGGCGAAAACCAGAGCGGCAACATGCACGAAATCGGCTTTCAGCTCTACAACGACATGCTGTCAGCCGCCGTCAAAGCCCTGCAAGCCGGCCGCGAGCCGGATTTGCTGGCCCCCATGCAGGCGGCCACCGACATCAACCTGCACGCCCCCGCGCTGCTGCCTGACGCCTATTGCGGCGACGTGCACCTGCGCCTGTCGTTCTACAAGCGCCTGGCCACCGCGCAAACGCAAGCGCAACTGGACGCGCTGCTGGAAGAAATCGTCGACCGCTTCGGCAAACTCCCCGCCCCGGCGCAAACCCTGCTCGACGTGCACCGCCTGCGCGTGGCCAGCCAGCCCTACGGCGTGCAAAAAGTCGATGCCGCGCCGGATCTCATCACCATCAGCTTCCGCCCCAACGCGCCCATCGACCCGCTGGACATCGTGCGCCTGATCCAGCAAAACCGCCACATCAAGCTGGCCGGCAACGACAAACTGCGCATCGAACGCGCCCTGCCCGAAGCGCCCGAGCGCGCCCGGCTGGTGCGCGATACGCTCAAGGCGCTGAAACTCAAGGCGCTAGCTTAAACGCCCGCCAAGGCGCGTGTCTGCGTGCGACCCTATATGCTTGGGCGAACCTTCTTGACCAGATCAGCCTCAATGGATCATCCAAGCAAAAATGATGCGCTGGCCACGCTGGTCGGCCAGATCGCCGAAGTCATCGCACGAGCGCGCGGCCATGTGCGCCAAAGCGTCAACAGCGCGATGGTCGCCAGCTATTGGGAAATTGGCCGCCTCATCGTCGAACACGAACAGCAAGGCCAGGCCCGCGCCGCCTACGGCCAACGGCAACTGGCCGAATTGTCGGCGCGGCTGACGGTCATGCTCGGAAAAGGCTTTGATGTCACCAACTTGCGCACCATGCGCCGCCTCCATCTGGCCTTCCCAATTCGAGACGCAGTGCGTCTCGAATTGGGCTGGACGCATTACCGCACCCTCTTGCGGGTCGAAAACCCCGCCGCCCGCGACTGGTACCTGCGCGAAGCCATCAGCCAGAACTGGAGCAGCCGCGCGCTGGAGCGCCAGATTGGCGTGCTGTACTACGAACGCCTGCTCAGCAGCAAGGAAAGGGTGCTGGTCGAAGCCGAAGCGCGGGAACATACCGCGCCACTGGCCGACACGGCCAAGGACTTTCTGCGCGACCCGTACATCCTGGACTTCCTCAACCTGCAAGACAAAACCTATCAGGAAAGCATGCTGGAGCACGGCATCATCAGCAACCTGCAACAGTTTCTGCTGGAACTCGGCAGAGGCTTTGCCTTTGTCGAGCGCCAGCAGCGCATCCGCTTCGAGGATGAAGATTTTTACATCGACCTGGTGTTCTACAACTTCAAGCTCAAATGCTTTTTGCTGGTGGATTTGAAGCTGGGCAAGCTCAAGCATCAGGATGTCGGGCAGATGGACACCTATGTGCGTTTGTACGACGAGCAATACAAGGGAGCTGATGACGGCCCCACCATTGGCCTATTGCTGTGCAGCGAGAAAAGCGAAGCGGTGGCGAAGTATTCCGTGCTGACCGACCAGCAGCAATTGTTCGCGGCCAAGTACCTGCCGTATCTGCCCAGCGAGGAAGAACTCAAGCGCGAGTTGGAACGCGAGCGCGAGCGGGCGATGCGGCAACTGGCGCGGCGGCGGGGGCAGGGGTAATGAAGCCAGGGTATCCGCTGATGGACCTGAATCCCGAGGCCACGCTCAAGCTGTTCGAGCTATTGAAGAATCTGCCGGACTATCCATGACTCAGACGTACATTCGATTGGGCGGATTGGAAATTGCCGTCACTTTTAAGACAGCCAGGAACGTTCACCTGTCCGTGCATCCGCCGCAAGGCAAGGTCACCTTGGTCGCGCCGACGTTTATCAGCGCTGGCAGCGCGCTTTGCTGCATCAGGCCATTCCTGCCTTGATCGCCCAGTGGGAATCTCGCATGGGCGTCAAGGTCGCGGGCTATTTTCTACAACGCATGAAAACTCAGTGGGGCAGTTGCAACCACGGCCGCGCTCATATACGGCTCAACACCGAGTTGGTTGAAAAAACCCAAGAATCTGCTTGAGTACGTCATCGTCCATGAGATGCTTCACTTGCTTGAGCCAACGCACCACGAGCGTTTCAGCGCCTTGCTGGAACAGTTCTATCCCGCATGGCGTGAAGACAGGGCCGAACTGAATGAATTGTCTTTGTCGAGGTTGTCTTAGCCTCTTGCGCCGCCGTCAAAGCCCTGCAAGCCGGCCGCGAGCCGGATCTGCTGGCCCCCATGCAGGCGGCCACCGACATCAACCTGCACGCCCCCGCGCTGCTGCCTGATGCCTATTGCGGCGACGTGCACCTGCGCCTGTCGTTCTACAAGCGCCTGGCCACCGCGCAAACGCAAGCTCAACTCGACGCGCTGCTGGAAGAAATCGTCGACCGCTTCGGCAAACTCCCGCCACCCGCGCAAACCCTGCTCGACGTGCACCGCCTGCGCGTGGCCAGCCAGCCCTACGGTGTGCAAAAAGTCGATGCCGCGCCGGATCTCATCACCATCAGCTTTCGCCCCAACGCGCCCATCGACCCGCTGGACATCGTGCGCCTGGTCCAGCAAAACCGCCACATCAAGCTGGCCGGCAACGACAAACTGCGCATCGAACGCGCCCTGCCCGAAGCGCCCGAGCGCGCCCGGCTGGTGCGCGATACGCTCAAGGCGCTGGGCCTCAAAGCCCAATAAGCAGAGACAGAGACGCCGAATCGCTGTTACATTACGTAGCAATTGTTCGAAGTAATTGCGTGCTCTATACAATGCAGGGCTGCCATGATCGTTTCCCACTAGTAGTACTAGTTCTTAGTCCCCATAGAGGAGGTGCCCCATGCAGCCATTCTTCGTTTCACGGCGATTCTGGCGATTTGTCAGCGCCCCCTTTGATCGATTGCTATGCAAGGCAGCGTCGAGACGGTCGCATTTATTCGCTTTTCTGCTCCTGTCGTTGGCGGCCATGCTTGCCGCGCCCTTGCCGGCCCAAGCGCAGACGGCAGAGATGCTGTTTCTCAGCACGAACGAGCCCAGTACAAACGGCAAAGTCATTCTCAACAACGCTTGGACGGCTTTCCGAACACAAGCCCAACTGGAAGGGCTGACGCCCGTCAACGGCACAGGGGCGCTTTCCGATGCGACAACCTCCTTGCCGATCAACATCAACACCCGGTTGATCGTAGTAGTCACGGCTTTCGTGACAGTTGACTCCAACCGCATGGCTGAGCTTCTTGACGCACTGAAAGACCGTTCCGACCTTGCCATCGTGATCTTCTCCGAAAGCTGCACCACTTGCGAGGAGAATCTGAAGGGATTCATGGCCGGGGTCAATGCCATCCAGCCTACGGACTGGTCGCCTGCAATTGCCTTGGGCCCGGCCACTACCGCCAATTACACCGCTCCGCTCAACAAAGCCTCGCTTTATGCATCGACTTTCGAAAACGCCGGATTAGGGGCATTGGTCGCCGGCAACTACACCCCCATCATCAACGTACCGCTCAACTACGCGCTATACACGCAAAGCGCGCTGCCTTCATCCCCGCCGGGGATGATCGGCGCCACTTGCGGCGTCAACACCAGCGATTGCGCCGTCGGCTTGTTCATTCCGCAGACCGCATCCAACAACGGCCAGGGCGCCTGCCTGTTTTTGACCGCCGATGCCAGTGAATTTCTCGACTCCCACCCCACCCAATACGCCCCAATCGCCACAGCCTTCACCGCCGCCGCGCTCGACCCCAATGGCGCCTGCGCCCAACCCGTGGCCGGCGCGCCCGACCTCACGGTCAAGCTCACGCAACTCGACGACCTGATCCCCAGCAATCCCACCCGCATTGAGTTGACCGTTACCAACATCGACGAACCCGGCGTCATCGCCTCGGCCAACGGGAAGGTCACGGTGACTCTGGCAGCCGACATCCATCTGCTCAGCCTGCCCGCGGGTTGCAACTCCGCTGGCTCCGCCAGTTTTACCTGCAACCTCAGCGCGCTGAATCCGGGCAACAACCTGACGTCCGAGTTCACGATTCAGGTTCTCGGCTCAATCTCGAACGCCCCCATCGAAGCCACCGTGACCGACGTGCCTAATGAAATCAACCTGGGCAACAACGGCGACACCATGCTCCTGTCGTACAGCGAACCTGACCTGGCGGTAACCCTTACGGGCCAGACGCCCGGCGACCCGCTGGCTTTGTCGGTCGGCGCTGCCGCCACCATAACGGTTACCGTAACCAACATCAGCGCCACCTCATCAACCGGCGGAAAAGCCGTGCTGAGCCTGCCCGCCGACCTTGAACTGAGCGGCGCCCTTCCCGCCGGATGCTCACTCACGGCCCCAGCTGCGACCACCACCGGCCCCGTCGTCACCTGCACCCTGCCAAACCTGGACGGAGTGGGTGGTGCCGTAAATGCCGTGCAGTTCCCATTGCAGATCATTGCCCCGGCCCCGATCCTGACCGACACGCCCATCGAGGTGAAAATATCCGATGTGACGAGCGACACGAACCGCGCCAACGACCAAGACACCTTGCACGTCCACACCAGCGGCTCGCCTGATCTCACGGTCGAGTTAGGGGGGCCTGGCGTGTTGAGCCTCAACACCGTCACCGCCATGACCGTCACCGCCAGCAACAGCGGCGTGCCCGGCGTCGTCGCTTCTCCCCCTGACGCATTGCTTGTCGTGACCTTGCCAGACGGCCTGGAGCTGCTCAGCCCTCCCGCGGGCTGCACCTCCACCACCACCACCACTCAGGCCAGTTTTACCTGCCTCGTCGGCGCCTTGCAGCCCGGCGCGAGCACCTCACCGCTGACCTACCAGGTAAGAACCACAGACCCGGCGCTCAACGCGATCATCGAGGCCGAAATTACCTGGCCGGCAAGAGCGGGGGCCACCGCCAGCAGCCGGGCCAGCATGAATGTCCGCGCCAGCAGCAACTCGTCCGGCATCACCGCCGTGCCCACGCTGAGCGAACTGACGCTGATGCTTTTGGCCCTGATACTGGCTGGCGGCGCAGCGGCGCGGCTGCGGCGCAGTTAAAAACCGCTGCCCGCGCCCAAAGCGGCAATCGGCGCGAACTCTTTTTTCGATAAGACTGTATCAAGCCTGCAACACGGCAGGCGAGGTGACGCGCGGCTTTGGGACGGCTGTGCGAAACCCTCCCGCGCCCAAGGGAAAGACAAAAAATCAATCATTGACAACAGCATACCGCCAAAAAACCCGAAACTCCAGCGGGTTTGACGGGTCTGAGTGCGCTCGTAAACCAGCCCACAAATCCGAGTAAAAAAATCGACTATTGAGAAAAATACATTTAATTACATATCTTTCAAATAAGATACAAATCCAGTTGCGCACATTCACTTCAGGAGATACTTTCCATGAAATCGTTCCTCTGTCCACGCCAGCTTTGGCGTCGAATCGGTGCCTTGTTCGGGGCATGTCTCAAGATCGCGCAACCTACCACGCGGACAAGCTTCTCCCTAGAGACACTGGCTCGAGTCTTGACGCTGTTGGTCGTCGCCGCTGGCCCTGCCGTAGTCGCCGCTCAGCCCCTTGCTGGCGGCACGGGGCCGTACACGGTCGATGTGAGGTATGACGACACTCTGGTGATCGACTACCGCATCAGCGGCACCTGGCACCGCAGCCATGTTTCAGTCCGTGGCGCATATGAAACGGCAAACAGCGCCAATATTGTTTCAAGCCAGTTGTATTGTCTTGACCCCAACGTTCCTTATCGCATCTATGCCAACGCATCCCCTGTTTCATCCGGGATCGTTGATTACTTCATGAGTGGTTATACCGTTGTCTCGCTTCCTGACAGCCCTCCTGCCATGCCGCAAAGCTGGAATCCGGTCAATTGGAGTGCGCTTAACTGGGATGCGATCAATTGGCTTGTCATCAATGGTTATCGGGGGGATTATTACAACAATGATGCTGAAAGCCAGGCCAGTGTGGACAGATTGCAAGGCTATTATCCTTCGCTTGGCAGTGACATTACCGCGAAGATCGCTATCATGGCGACAAAATCCGCCATTTGGGAAATCGTCGGCGGCAGTACATTTGATCTGCTGCCACCGCCATACCTCTCGTCCGCGGAACAGACAGTTTTTCTCACCCTCGTATCAGAGATGGTAAGCAGCGCAATAAACGCCGCTGCCGTCACCCCCACTGTGCCCCCCGCGCCGTCCGAATTCAAGTTGACGCTGGATGAGTCCAGCGCGATTTTCAGCGCTCCCAGTGGTGGCTATCGATATTACGGTCCAATTATGGTAAACGCGGAAGTTGATAATCCTGGAATACTTCTTTCCCCACCCGTACTGGATAAAATATTTCTGACAGTAAGCGGCGCCAGTATCACTGGGGTCGAATTGGTTCAAGTATCAGGTGGCGCCAGCCTTCCGGTCGACAATTTATATGGGACGGCGACCCCCACGCCCTATATTCCAGGCGCGCCCATCACTTTTACGAATGCCTCGGGCGGCATATGGAGAGCCGGCAATTCAAGTCCCGATTCCATATTTTATTTAAAAATACCAGAGACCCGTGCCTTTGGAAGTAATGAGCTAACGATAGACGCCGTTGCTGGAATTGATGACCAGCCACTGGCGCTCGGAGGAATGCCGCTTATTTTCATTTACGAGAATAATCTCCAGCAGGACTGGGACGCCATACAGCCTTTCATTGGCATGGCCACGAACGACGACAAGGCATTTTCTTACGCACAAGCGCGGCTGACGCGGGGCGGCCCACCCGTTCCCGCCGCCCCGGTCCCAACACTGGATCTGCCCGCGCTGGCGCTGCTGTCAATCATGTTGGCGCTGCTGGCGGCAGCGGCGCGGCGGCGGCGCGACGTCAAGGCAGGACGGGGAGCAAGGAAAGTCTCGGCGTTGCACTAAGCTCGGTTTGAAACCCCGCCCTTCAGGATGGCAAGCCGTAGTGCCCCCGGCCTGAAGGCCGGGGTTTCGGTGACTCTTTGGGAGGGGATGGGGTAACGGGCGCCTCACGGCACACGACTAAAAAATCTTTTAAAAATCAATGAATTACGTTATTTGCAGTCGGTAACGCAAGTCTCTGCTCAGGACTTGTGTGCAATCGGATGGTGCAAACCCCTTGCCAAAAGTGTGATGGCAAACCGGCCTGAAGGCCGGTTCTGGATAGTTGCTGCGTCGCGGGTAGCGCGCCGTCGGCATGGAACACGGGGGCGAATTTTGCAGAATCGACCATATGAATCAACAGATTGTATGAAATCATATAAATAATTCACAATTTCTTTTCTCCTCTTGTCTGGCACAGTAGCCAGTCTGGGGTGTTACACATTTCCGTCAAGGGGGTCGGTGTGTGTAAATATGATTGAGTCACGTGTGAAAAATAGACGGATTTCAAGGCTTTTTAAAAGTCTGAATTTCATCCGACCATGTTGATTTTACAAACTTGCAGCCAAAAAAGCAGAGACAGAAAAACGAGGAGAGATCGTGCTGCCTGCTGAGGCGATGATGGCCGGCGATCATCATTATTTGCGGCACATTTTCCGAGATGAATTTTAAAATGCTGATCTATTCATGATTAAAATCGCAGGCCACCTGTAACCGATTGATTTTCAAGGAAATTTCTATTTTCCGGTCTGGGTTGTCATTTTTAATAAAGAAAGGATTTTTATTTTAAACAGACTGCTAAACATCATGTGTATTCACTAGGCGGTCGCTAGGTCGTGAGCTTATGAGATAAAATACACATTCATGTCTGTAATTACCTGTGAAAAAAGGTAATGTTTGAAAATAAGATTTGTATATTGACATCCGCTCGGAATTGTGTGAACCTATGGAGCGTGAGGGGTGACCACATCTCTTGCCCTTTTCGGGCGGCTGTCTTGTCGCAACGCCTGGAATGGTTGAACCTAGAAACCGCAGTTGACCGCTTGTTATCTTCAGAAAATCCGTATGAGCGATGACTTTCGGGCCTTAGCTCACCCTCACCTATTGGGTGAGCGTGCTACGCACCCGATCAGGCCGCCCTCGGGCGCGCTGGCGGCGTTGTTCGTCCTTGCAGGCAGTAGCCTGCGGCGTCCTCGCGCCTTGCCAGCCCACCCGATGACGACTCAGCTCGGGCGCGTCCAACTACGGTTTCTAGGTTGAATTAAGTGCGACGATTTTGAAAGGAAACAAACATGGCTATTAATTTGAAACTGGTATCCGATCAGTGGCTGGGGTCTCAGGTCGCTGAAACTGAAATGTTGTTTGGCGCGCAACCGGCCTATGCGGCCAGTTTGGCTGCTTTTATTTGGCCTTGGTCAAATCCTGCTGCGCCTGCCAGTATTAAGGGTACCAATAAGGCTGATGCACTCAATGGCACCGCGGATGATGAAGATATTACTGCGAAAGGCGGCGACGACACGGTCCAGGCCGGTGCGGGCAACGACATCATTCACGGCAATGAGGGCCAGGATACCATCTACGGCGAAGACGGCGACGATGAAATCTACGGCGACTGGGGCGACGACAAGCTGCTCTCCGGTGGCGCTGGCAACGACGTGATCGACGGCGGCTGGGGTGCGGACAACATCGAGGGCGGAAGCGGCGATGACACGATTGAAGGCGGCTGGAACAACGACACGATCAATGCCGGTGCAGGCGTGAACACGATGAAAGGCGGTTGGGGCAACGATACGTTCGTGTTCGATCAAACCTGCGACGACGTGAATACCATCCTGAAATTTCAAGGAGAGGATAAAGACGTCATCGATCTGTCCGCGCTTGGCATTCCGGGCGCAATAAATGCTGGAAATTTCCAGACCAACTTCATGGATGCGATGGTCGATCAAGTCGGTAATGACGTAAACATTCATTTGGGGGGCAACGCTTTGATCGTTTTGAATAACTTCTCGATGGCCAACCTCGACTATACGGACTTTATCTTCGCCTGATCTTTTTCTTGAATCCGTCCTGAATCCGTGAGTTCCAGAGTGAAAAAACTTCACCTGCGGGTGAACCTCTCCTCTCTGAGGTCACGGATTCAGCTCCGTGGTTCCAAGATTGAAGGCGCTTCACTCTTACGGTAGACCGTGTGCGCACAGCGCGTAACCGCTTCGATCATCGTCATTGCCGCGAAATGAGCTGTCATTCCCGCGGAGGCGGAGACTTCGCGGGGGTGACGATGGAGGTGACTGTGTGAAGGAGGCCGGTTGCATGTTGTGTACATGTTGGTAGGCCGCGAGGGTGAGGCGCTTTCACTTTTGGAGTCACGGATTCAGGTAAAGAGCGGGCCTTTGCAGAATTCATCCGAGACAAGCTTCGGTTTGAAACCCCGCCCTTCAGGGCGGCAAGCCGTAGTGCCCCCGGCCTGAAGGCCGGTTCTGGATAGTTGCTCCCAGGGAGCCTCCAAATGGGGAGGGTTTGAGCGGAGCTTTAACAATGACGAGGCGCGCGCGTTTTTGCGTGGCGGCCGAAAAAAACCCGCCACTTGGGGCGGGTTAGTCAAAAATGCGCGGCTTGAAGCCCGCACACGACGGCGATCAGGGTATGTCGCGCCGGGGCGAGCCGGTGAAGAGTTGGCGCGGACGGCCGATTTTGTATTCGGAGTCGGCGATCATTTCGTTGAGTTGGGCGATCCAGCCGATGGTGCGCGCCAGCGCGAAGATGCCGGTGAACAGCGGTACCGGAATGCCGATGGCGCGCTGCACGATGCCGGAGTAGAAGTCGACGTTGGGATAGAGCTTGCGCTGTACGAAATATTCATCTTCAAGCGCGACTTTTTCCAGCGCCTTGGCCAGCGCGAAAAGCGGGTCGTTTTC
>JAITMV010000207.1 GCA_031277295.1 Burkholderiaceae bacterium
ATCTTGCTGATCGGCATCGTCAAGAAAAACGGCATCATGATGGTGGACTTCGCCCTGCACGCCGAGCGCGACAAGGGCTACTCGCCGCGCGACGCCATCTTCGAGGCGTGCCGCCTGCGCTTCAGGCCCATCATGATGACCACCATGTGCGCGCTGCTGGCCGGCCTGCCACTGATGCTGGGCAGCGGCGCCGGCTCCGAGTTGCGCCGCCCGCTGGGCTATGCGATGGTTGGCGGGCTGATCCTGTCGCAGTTGCTGACGCTGTTCACCACCCCGGTGATCTACCTCTACCTCGACCGCCTGCACTACGGGTACCTGCGCCGCAAGGCCATGCGCCAAGGCGTGCCGACCGCGCCCGAAGCGCGCCGCCGCCTGAGAGCCTGTGAATAAATTCATCACGCCCGCTCATGCCGCCAAAACGCGCCCGCTCGTCGTTGCAAATGCTCGCTATAACCCGAGCTATGGCTGCGCTTTGCGCTGGAGAATCGGACACGTTTTGGCGACCTGCTCGGACGCGCCGAATTTATTCACACCCTCTGAGCCGAGCTTGTCGAGCGCGGCGGCCAGGTCCTCGCTGTGCCAGAAATCTCCGGCGCGGCGCGCTTGGCGCTTGTAGCGCACGACGTCCAGCGTCTTGAGCAGGATGACGATCCACGACGCCAGCGACATCGCCGCCAGCAGCAGCGCCACGCCCTTGGTGACCCCGTCGCCCTGCGCCCACAGGTGCATCAGGCCGAGTTGTGATTGCATGTGAAGAGACTCCCTCAGTTCAAATTGAAAATGACCGGCGCGTCGTAGGCCATGTCACGCGCCACGCCATTGACCGTGCCGGGCACGAAGCGGCAGCGCAGCATGGCTTGGCGCGCGGCGGCGTCGAGACGGTCGAAGCCGCTGGACTGCTTGATGTCCACGTTCTTGGGCCGGCCGTCGGCGCCGACCAGCACGCTCACGATCACACGACCCTGCTCGCCGATCCGCTTGCTCATCGACGGATACGCCGGCTTGCAATCCTGGGCGTAGTCGGCGTCGGTCGAGGGCTGCTGCACCACGGGCGACGCGGGCGGGGCCGGAGGCGCGGGTGGAGCGGGAGCAGGCGACTCGGGGGCCGTGGGCGCGGGCGTTTCGACCGGGGGCGTCGGCTCGGAGGCGGCGGCGGGCGCATCGGGCGTGGGCGGGGTTGGTGCGGACAGGGCGACGGGGCGCGGCTTTGGTCTGACCACGGGCTTGGGCTTGACCTCGGGTTTGACTTGCGGCTTGGGCGGCGGCGGCGCGGGCGGCGGCGGTTCCACCGGTTTAGGCGGCTCAATGAATTCGGCCAGGATTTGAACCGGAATCACGACCTCGGTCACACGACGCAGCAGTCCGTTTTGCAGCGCCCACAATGCGGCGGCGTGCAGCGCGACGACGATGCCGGCAATCAGCGCGATGCGCCACGGGCGGGAAGATGAGGAGGCGAAGCGGTCGGACACGGTCAGGCAAAACAGGTGGCGGCCATACCCGCATCGTCACTCCCGCGCAGGCGCATGGGCGCTAACCTAAGCTCCGTCATTCCCGCGAAAGCGGGAATCCAGGGGCGCTTGATCCAACACCGGCTCTTGGGGCTTGCCCCCTTGGATGGCCGTTCCTCGAAGCTTCGCTTTCCCGCCTTCGCGGGAATGACGATGGAAGAAGTTTTGCGGTAAAACACGTTAGGTTAGCGCCTATGCGCGCAGGCGGGAATGACGATGGATAAGGGCTAAAAACAAACACGCCCAAGATCACACCTCCGCCCACATGCGCAGCAGGTTGTGGTAGTGGTTGGTCAGCGTCAGCGCCTCGTCCGTTTCGCCGTGCAGCAGGCGCAGCCGCTGGATGGTCTGGTCCAGCTCGTACAGCATGGCGCGGCGGGCGTCGTCGCGCACCATGCTCTGGCTCCAGAAGAACGAGCCGACGCGCTCGCCGCGCGTCACCGGCTCGACGCGGTGCAGGCTGGTGGCAGGATAGACGATGAGGTCGCCTGCGGGCAGCTTGACCTCGTGCGTGCCGTAGGTGTCGGTCACCACCAGTTCGCCGCCATCGTAGTCCTCGGGGTCGCTCAGAAATAGCGTGCTCGACACGTCGGTGCGCACCCAGCCCCACGATTCGGCCACCGCGCGCACCGCGCCATCGACGTGAAAGCCGTAGGTCTCGCCCACCGTGTAGCGGTTGAAAAACGGCGGCATGGTGCGCGCCGGCAGCGCGGCGGAAAAAAACGTGCTGCTGGCCGCCAGCGCCTTCAAGATGATGCGCCCCTGCTCCAGCGCCACGGTCGAGTGTTGCGGCAACTGCCGGTTGCGCTTGACTTGCGCGCCCTGCTCGCCGACGGTGGCGCGGCCATCTTCCCACGGCGCGGCGTCGATCACGGCGCGCATGGCGCGCACCTGATCGCGGGTGAGGATGCGGGGGATGTGGAGCAGCATGGTCAATTACCGCGTTCGCCGCAGGTCAGCCGAACACCTGCATTCCGAGCGTCACCGCGAACACCACCGTGGCCACGCCCAGCACGCTGAAGGCGATTTGACGCGGGCCGCGCCCGCGCGTCCAGATCCAGATGCCGGAGACGCCCAA
>JAITMV010000249.1 GCA_031277295.1 Burkholderiaceae bacterium
CGTGTTCACGATCTCGGCGTGAGGTGTGCGGCGATGCGGCATTGGGATGGGCTGCAAGGCGCAATCCGCAGCCAATGGCCCGTGTCATTGGCAAGGATTGCTTGCGCCGCAGCGCTTCCCAAGCCCGCGCCCGCTAAGCCCGCGCCGGGATCGTGAACACGTTCTTATGGCTCGTTGAGCAGACCACCGAAGCGTTGGTAAAAATAAGGCGTCAGCGGCGGCACGAATCCCGACTCGGCCTCCAGCGCCGCGCGCACATGTTCGTTCGCCTGTTCGTAAAGCAGCCGGTAGACGACCGCCGACAGCTTGTAAGCATCATGGCTGGGCCAATGGGCGGGCAGCAAGGCTTCAGGCAGTTGGGGATCACGCAGTTGCACGCGCCGCAGCGAGTGGATGAGCAAGGTGCGCGCGATGAATGCCAGCCGCGGCAGCACGGTGGCGCTGTTTTGCAGTACCTTGAGCAAAGGGCCGAAATGATCGACAAACTGCGCGTAGTCCTGCGCCAGGCTTTCCAGCGACCACGCATTGCGGGCGAAATCCCTTAAGGCGCGACCGCGCAACGGCGTGACTTCGCTGCCGGTCAGCACGAATATCTGCTGGCGCAACTCCAGCCGGTCGATGATGTTGCCCACGGCGTCGAGCCGCGCCGCCGGATGTCCGAGCAAGCTTGTTCCCAGCGCCACGAAGCCCTCCCATTCCAGTTCGCGTTTGAGTTGCGCGCGCGCGGAGGTGGTTTCGCTGGAGGGCAGGACGACGAAGGTCCAGCGGCCGTCCCAGTCAGACTTGCTGCTGGAGTAGATGCGGCGATGGGCCTGCTCGAAACGGCTGAACCCCTGCAACGTAAGCCGGTATTCGGCGCGGCGTCCCTCGCGGTACGACACCAGCCAGCCGTCGGCGGAAAGCCTGAACACGCTGGTGCGCACCAGCCGTTCGTTCAGACCGAACGGCTCAACCAGCGCAATCAGGCTTTTGAGCCAGGCATGACCACCCAAAGGCGCGATTGAATCGCCGAATACCGTAACGATCAAGGATTGTGCATCGAACCATTCGGCCGCCAGTGCGCTCTCGATCCACTGCTGTAGGGAAGATGTTTTCCTGGGTCTCACTCGTGATACGCGACAACTGTGCAAAGGCGGGGGCAGTCTATCGCATCGCACACTCCGGCTCAGAGCCTGCAAATGAATTCAGCGCGTTTCGAGCAGATCACCAAAACGCGTCCGATTCTCCAGCGCAAAGCTTAAGCCTGTTCCGCCTATAGTTAACGTTTGCTTTCTATGTGCGGATGTGCGTTTTGGTGACATGAGCGGGCGTGATGAATTCGTTCACAGGCTCTGAGAACGTGTTAACGATCTCAGAGGGTGTGAAGAAATCCGGCACGTTTCGAGCAGCGGCAAAACGGTCATCAGTGTTTTACCTGATGGCGTACATCGAATTCCCATTTAAGATACACTATTTGGCACTTAATGCGAAATTTGGTATCAAATAATGATGCCGAAAGATTGGTGGACACGGCTTACGCGAATCAGGAACGAGCAAGGCGTTTGTTTCAGAACCATGTCCTTCGATTCGTCCTTTTTGCGTAAGTCCTAGTGGAGATTGGTGGAGACAACATGCCGGGATCGCTGATTCATTCCTCCCAGGCCGGGGCTGTGCGTACCCTCGCCCTCGCACGTCCGCAGGCGCTCAACAGCTTCACCAGCGAAATGCTCCAGGCGCTGCTGGACGCGCTCGATCACGCTGCCGCGGATCAAGGCGTGCGGTGCATCGTTCTGACCGGAACGGGGCGCGCGTTCTGCGCCGGGCAAGATCTATCCGACCCGCTGGTGGCGCCCGACCCGACTCCAGGCGCGCCGGCCAAGGACCTGGGGTTGATGATCGAGCGGTACTACAACCCGCTGGTCAAGCGCCTGCGCGCCATGCCGGTGCCGGTGGTCGCCGCGGTCAATGGCGTGGCCGCTGGCGCTGGGGCCAGCGTGGCGCTCAATTGCGACTTGGTCATTGCGGCGCAAAGCGCCAGCTTCGTGCAGGCGTTCTCCAAGATCGGCCTCATTCCCGACACCGGCGGCACTTGGCTGCTGCCACGACTGGTGGGCCGGGCACGAGCGCTGGGACTGGCGCTGCTGGGGGACAAACTCACCGCCGCCGATGCCGAGCGCATCGGCCTGATCTGGAAATGCGTCGAAGACGCCGCGCTACCGGGCGAGGCCCAGGCGCTGGCAACGCGCCTGGCGGCCATGCCCAGCAAGGCGCTGGCTGCAACCCGCAAGGCGCTGGATCAGGCGCTGCTGCTGCCGATGGATGACGCGCTCGATGCCGAGTTGGCCGTGCAGCGCGAACTGGGCCGCGCGCACGATTACCTCGAAGGCGTGGCGGCCTTTTCCGCCAAGCGCGCGCCGGTGTTTTCGGACCGTTGAACACATCCGCCATGCCCGAACCCCCGCCCGCGCTCACCGCGCAAGAAACCGCCGAGTTCGTCGGCACCGGCATGTTCGCCAACGACCATGCCTCGCAGTGGATGGGCATGCGAGTGACCTCGGTCGCGCCGGGCCGCGCCACGCTGGTCATGACCGTGCGCGGCGAAATGCTCAACGGTCTGGGCAGTTGTCAGGGCGGCTTCATCGCCACACTGGCTGATTCGGCCTTTGCCTATGCCTGCAACTCGTACAACGAGATGACGGTGGCCTCTGGCTTCGATGTCGATTTCATGGCCCCAGCCCGGCTTGGCGACGTGCTCTCGGCTTGCGCCGTCGAGGTTTCCAGAACCGGGCGTACCGGCGTTTACGACGCCGAAGTTACCAACCAGCGGGGTGAGCGCATCGCCGTTTTTCGCGGACGCTCCTACACCATCAAAGGCAAGACTTCCGTCATTTCAAGCTCTTAATTTCACCCAAGGAGACAACCGATGGCCCCCTCCCCCCCTGCCGCCCAAGACCTGGAGCCGATTGAGCGCGCCAGCCGCGACGAAATCGCCGCATTGCAACTGCCTCGCTTGAAAGAAACCCTGCAACGCGCCTACGACAACGTACCGCACCATCGCAAGGCGTTCGATGAAAAGGGCGTACACCCCAGCGACCTCAAGCAACTGAGCGACCTGGCCAAGTTCCCGTTCATGACCAAGAGCGATCTGCGCGACACCTATCCGTTCGGCTTGTTTGCCGTGCCGCGCAACCAGGTGTCGCGCATCCATGCCTCCTCCGGCACGACCGGGCAGCCCATCGTGGCCGGCTACACCAAAAACGACATCGACAACTGGGCC
>JAITMV010000211.1 GCA_031277295.1 Burkholderiaceae bacterium
TTGACGGCCGCCATGCGCGAGACGTACATATCGCGCGGCTCGGTGTTGACCACGTGGCCGAACACCACATGGCCCACGTCCTTGCCTGCCACGCCAGCGCGCGCCAGCGACTCCTTGACGACCAACGCGCCCAGATCGACGGGAGGAGTGTCCTTCAGGCTGCCACCAAAGGTTCCAATGGCGGTGCGCACACCGCTGACGACAACGACTTCACGAGCCATGATTTCATCTCCTGTTTGAGTGGATATTGATTGAGGGAAGTTCGCAGTATGTCACGCACTTCAATTGCCGCACGGGACATATCTTTTCCGGAACGTGCTACCGCATCGCCTGCCCCAAACCTAGCGCGCTGACGGCGCCCTCGCCTATCGCTGCGCCGAAACGCTTGGCCAAACGCTCGGCAAAACCTCCACGATAAGTGTAATCGACAACTTTCTCGACTTTGACGACGTCGCGGGCCACCGAGTCGAGGCTACCGTAGGCGTCGGCCAAACCCAATTCGAGCGACTGCTCACCGGTCCAAAACAGGCCGCTGAAGGTGTCGGGCGTTTCCTTCAGTCGGTTGCCGCGCCCCTGCTTGACGACCTGGATGAACTGGCGGTGAATCTGATCGAGCATTACCTGCGCGCGCTGGCGCTGCTCGTCGGACTGCGGGCTGAACGGGTCGAGAAAGCCCTTGTTCTCACCGGCCGTCAGCAATCGGCGCTCCACCCCCAATTTATCCAGCGTACCGACAAAGCCAAAGCCGTCCATCAGTACGCCGATGCTGCCGACGATGCTGGCCTTGTCGACGTAGATCCGGTCAGCGGCGGCGGCGATGTAGTAAGCGGCTGAAGCGCAGGTTTCCTCCACCACGGCATAGATCGGCTTGCCATGCTTATTGCGCAGGCGGACGATCTCGTCGTTGATAAGACCGGCCTGCACCGGACTGCCGCCGGGCGAGTTGATGAGCAGCACCAGCGCCTGCGAACCTTTGTCTTCCAGGGCGTTACGCAAAGCCGGCAGCACGTCTTCGGCGCTACCTTCGCGGCCATCGGCAATCACGCCGCGAATCGCGACCACGGCCGTATGTCGCGCGCTGGGTGAGCGGACACTGGCCGCATTCAAACTCAGCACGCCGACCAGCGCCGCGAACAACAGCATCCAGATCACGCTTTTGACCATACGCCAGCGACGCGCGGCGCGACGCTCGTGCAGATCAGCTTGCAAAAGTTTTTCGATGGTCGAGCGCTCCCAGTGAATCGACTCGGCATTTAGGGTGAGGGTGGCGTGAGATTCTTCCATTACAGACACAGCCCGTCGGATCAGCGGGAAAGGGTAGTTGAGCGTTTTGGGAAAGGGGATTATTTCAGCTATCCGGCAAGGCGACCAACCCGGATATTTCGGCAACAATCAGAACCAGCCTTCATACCGGTTTTGAAAACGTTTTTGGCAGGGGTTTGCACAACGGCGAAGGATGCCAGTACACCGTGCCGTCCAACTCCGTCACCTTGATCTTCTGAAGCGGGCCTCGGCATGGTCCGCCGACTCCCTGACCGGTATCGGGCGCATACATGGCGCCGTGCGTGGAGCACAGCAGCCAGCGGCCGGTGCAGTCAAAAAAATGGTTCGCCCGGTAGTCCATCTCCATTGCGATGTGCGTACAGCGATTGAGGTACGCATGCACTTGAGCATCAAAGCGAATGGCGAACGCGCGGCAGATCTGCCCGTCATAGACCACATCGAACGGCACGGCAAGCGCGCCATCTTGTAACTCGGCGCTGGCACACAGGGCAATGGCTTCGGTATCCGCGCCGGTGTTCATGGACAAGGCTCAGGCCGACTCGTTCAGCCAGCGGCGCAACTCGGCCACCGAGGGGGCGATATAGCACGGGCGCAAGGCGTTGAATTCGTCCGGTCGGTGCGCGCCGTAGCTAACGCCGACGCTGGCGCAATTGGCGTTCAGGGCCATTTGCAGGTCGTGCGTGGTGTCACCAATCATCAGTGTGCGCTCAGGCGCGGCGCCGAATTCGCGCATCAACTCGTGCAACATGCGAGGATTGGGCTTGCCGGCGGTTTCGTCGGCGGTGCGCGAGCCGTCGAACACACCGTGCAACTGGCGCGAAGCCAGTACTTCATCCAGACCGCGCCGGCTCTTGCCGGTAGCCACGGCCAGCCAGTGATGACGCTGCTTGAGCTCGTCGAGCATCGGCAGGATACCCTCGAACAAGCTGATGTCGCTCTGGCGCGCCATGTAATGATGGCGATAGCGCGCCGCCAGCTCGGGGTACTTTTCCCGCGGCACGTCGGGGGCGGCGTGCGCCAACGCGGGAACCAGTGCCATGCCGATGACGTAGGCCGCCGCCGCGTCGCTGGGCCGTGCTCCGCCCACGTCGACCACGGCTTGCTGGATGCTGCGCACGATGATGGCGGTGGAGTCGAACAGGGTGCCGTCCCAATCGAAGCAAATCAAGTCAAATTGGCGTGGACGTGGCATGGATCGCATCAAGAAAAGTCATCAATTCGGGCGGCAACGGCGCCAGCAGTTCGACGCGCTCGCCGCCGGCCGGATGGGTGAACTGTAAACGCCATGCGTGCAAGAACATGCGTTTGAGGCCACGCCTTTGCAATGCCTTGTTGCGCTCGAAGTCGCCGTACTTGTCGTCGCCGGCAATGGGGCGTCCCTGTGACGCCAAGTGCACGCGAATCTGGTGCGTGCGTCCGGTCTTGATGGTGACTTCCAGCAGCGTAAAAGCGGGCCAGCGTCGGCGCACTTTCACCAGCGTGACGGCGCGCATGGCATCAGGCTCGCCTGGGGCTGCCACTCTCACGCGGCGCTCGCCGTTCGGTTGCAGGTATTTGAAGAGCGGCGCGTCGAGCACTTTCAGCCGCTCGGGCCAATCGCCCAGCACCAGCGCGAGGTAGGTTTTGCCGGTGGCGCGATCACGAAACTGGTGTTGCAGCGCCGTCAGCGCGCCGCGCTTGCGGGCCACCAGCAGGATGCCGCTGGTTTCGCGGTCCAGACGATGTACCAGTTCCAGAAAGCGCGCCTGCGGCCGCGCTTGGCGCAACTGCTCAATGACGCCGGAGCTAATGCCCGAGCCGCCATGCACGGCCACGCCAGCCGGCTTGTCGAGCGCGATCAGGTACTCGTCTTCCAGCAGAAGCGGAAATTCGCGCGCTGGCGCCGGCCGCTCGGCTTGGCGTGCCGCAGCCTGAGATACCCGCACCGGCGGCACGCGCACCACGTCGCCGACCGCCAATCGGGTATCGGCGCTGGCGCGCGCTTTGTTCACACGCACTTGGCCGCTGCGAATAATCCGGTAAACGTGCGTCTTGGGCACGCCCTTCAAATGCCGCAGCAAAAAGTTGTCCAGGCGCTGGCCGGCGCTTTCATCACCGACATCGATCAGGCGCACCTCGGGTTTACCCGCGGCCGGCGGATTGCCTGTTTTGGCGCCTATAATGTGAATTACTGGCACTTGGCTGTTGCAAGTGGTTGAACTGAGACCTGAATCCGTGAGTTGAAGAGGAAAAACACATCACCTTGCGGGTGAGGCCTTTCCTTCTTGGGGTCACGGACTCAGATGAAATTGAAAGCTGCTGCTCGCCCAGGCGGGAAGTTTATTTCAAAGCCCTGAGTACGCCCGCCAGTAACCAAGTCGATGCCAATCCTTGGCCCAGCCGAGGCCGGCCGACGCGACAAAACACTGAGATGTACGGAATATTCATGGCTGGCAGACTGTCCGCGCCGCGGGGTCTGCGAGCCGGATTGAAGCGAGAACAAGCGATGCCGATCATGGCGTTGGTAATGGCTCTGGGGCGCTGGCTGCGGCTGGCGTTATGGGAGCACGTTTTTCCACCAACGCTGATTCATCATCAAACGCCGTCAGCCGCGCTTTTGGTAGCGCATGAGTTGCCGACGCGGTTCCCCATCATCCACGCGCCCCCACCTGACCCAAACCGCTGACCTATCGCCTCAGCGGCTCGTTGAGCCGCGCGCACCGCGCGTCCTCGTTGTACCGTCAGTTGCATCGGCCATTCCGCCTCTGTTTTTTGCGCGCCGTCCAGGGCATCTTGCGCTCTCCCGCGGGAGAGTCGTTGACTGCTTTGAGAAAAGGATCAACGCATCATGAAACGGATGCTCATCAACGCGACGCAGGCTGAGGAACGCCGCCTGGCGATCGTGGACGGACAGAAACTACTTGATTACGAAATCGAGATCGAAGGGCGCGAGCAGCGCAAAGGCAACATCTACAAGGCGGTAGTGACGCGTGTGGAGCCGTCGCTGGAAGCCTGCTTCGTCGATTACGGCGAAGAGCGGCATGGCTTTTTGCCATTCAAGGAAATCTCGCGCCAGTACTTTGCCGAAGGCGTGGCGGCCAGCCAGGCGCGCATCAACGACGTCATCAGGGAAGGCCAGGAACTGCTGATACAGGTCGAAAAGGAGGAGCGCGGCAACAAGGGTGCGGCGCTGACCACCTACACCAGTTTGGCCGGCCGCTACGTGGTGCTGATGCCCAACAACCCGCGCGGCGGCGGCGTGTCGCGCCGCATTGAGGGTGATGACCGCACCGAGCTGAAAGAAGCGATGGACCAGCTCGAATACCCCAAGGGCATGAGCATCATCGCCCGCACCGCCGGCATCGGTCGCACCGCCGCCGAGTTGCAGTGGGACCTGAACTACCTGCTCAAGCTATGGGACGCCATCGACGGCGCCGCCAAGGCCAGCAAGGGCGCTTTCCTGATTTATCAGGAAAGCAATCTGGTGATCCGCGCCATCCGCGACTACTTCAACGCCGATATCGGCGACATTCTGATCGACACCAACGACGTGTACGAGCAGGCTCACCAGTTCATGAGCCACGTAATGCCCGAACAGGCGCATCGCGTCAAGCGCTACCGCGACAACGCGCCGCTGTTCTCGCGCTTTCAGATCGAACATCAAATCGAAAGCGCCTACAGCCGCACCGTCACCCTGCCTTCCGGCGGCGCGGTGGTGATCGATCACGCCGAAGCGCTGGTGGCCATTGACGTCAACTCGGCGCGCGCCATCAAAGGCGGCGACATCGAGGAAACCGCTACCCGCACCAACCTGGAAGCCGCCGATGAGGTGGCGCGCCAGATGCGCTTGCGCGACCTGGGCGGCCTGATCGTGATCGACTTCATCGACATGGACGAGGCCAAGAATCGCCGCGAGGTGGAAAACCGCCTGCGCGAAGCGTTGCGCCAGGATCGGGCGCGCGTGCAGTTCGGCTCCATCAGCAAGTTCGGCCTGCTGGAGATGAGCCGCCAACGGCTGAAACCAGCCCTGAGCGAAGGCGCCTCGATCCCCTGCCCGCGCTGTGGCGGTTCCGGCCACGTGCGCGACACCGAATCGTCGGCGCTGCAAATCCTGCGCATCATTCAGGAAGAATCGATGAAGGACAACATCGCCGCCGTCAACGTGCAGGTGCCAGTGGAGGTGGCCAGCTTCCTGCTGAACGAAAAGCGGGCCGAAATTGCCAAGATTGAAATCAAGCAGCGCGTCAACGTCACCCTGGTGCCCAACAAGACGCTGGAGACGCCGCACTACAAACTGGAGCGCCTGAAGTACGACGACCCGCGTCTGGACCACCAAGCCTCAAGCTACAAGCTGGCCGAGGAGTTTGAAGACCCGACCGTAGTCACCCGCCGCAGCCAAGAGCCGACCAACAAGCAAACGCCGGTCATCAGGGGTGTGCTGCCCGATGCGCCCGCGCCGCAAAGCGCCGCCAGATCAACGCCCAACGCACAACAAGACACGTTCAAACCAGCGCCTACGCCCGCTGCGCAAGCAGCACAAGCCGGCCGCGGCTTCATGAACTGGTTCAAAAACCTGTTCAACACGGCGCCTGCCGAGCCTGTGACGCCGAGTCTTCCCGCACCGACCGCACAACCGACCGCCGGGCCGGACAACAACCGCCGACGCGGTGGCCGCAACCGCCGACGTGAACGTGACGGCAGCGACGACGTGCCGCCGTCCAGAAACAACGCCGACGGGCAGCGCGGCGCCCACATCAAGCGCCCGCGCCGACCTGAGCGCGCGGACGCTAACCCTGCCGCCGAGCACGCGACGCAACCGCCAATTGAAACCCCGGACGACAAAGCCTTTTCCGACAGCGAGGGCGCCGAAAGCCCACGCAACGCCCGCAACCGGCGTGGTGGCCGTAGCAACCGTCGTGGCGACCGCCCGGAACGCGCTGAGCGCGATTTGGACATCGCGGCGCAGTCCGATCATCATGCCCCACCGCCGTCCCCTGAAGCTCTGGGCGACGCCGCGCCTGCCGATACGGCTGCCCTCGCCCGCGGCGCGAGCGAAACGATCTCCGGCGGCGATGCCACCGGCCAGCGCCGCCCGCGTGAGCGCGGCGAGACCGCGCGGCGCCAACAAACGACTCAAGCCGCCGATACCCATGCCAGCACCGACGCGACCGCGGAACCTGTCGCTTACGTCCGCCAGACGTTCGACGCTTCAGCCAGCGGTACAACGACAGCCGAGACCCCACGTTCGTACTTCGACCGCGGCGCTTCCACGCCGGTGTTGGACACCGCCGCAACCGAGGTTTGCCTGGCCTCAGAAACGTCTCCCGACGCTGCGCCCGCCGAACCGCCGACGCCACCGTCCTTGAACCCGCCGGCCACCGACCGTTTCGAGCTACCCACGCAAGAACTGGCGCAATTGGCAAGCGCCGCGGGTTTGCAATGGATCAATTCCGACCCGGACAAGCTCGCCACGGTACAAGCAGCCATCGCCGCCGAGCCCAAGCCCATACACATGCCGCGTGAGCGGTCGCCCTTGGTGACGATTGACGAGGGCCCACTGGTTATGGTGGAAACCCGCAAGAACTTGCGCGAATTGCATCTGCCCTTTGCGTAAGAATAGGCCGAATCCCGAGCCTTGAGTCTTGAGCAACCAGGGTCTGATCTGCGCTCGCTCTCGATGAAGCTTCCGAATTTAATGTGAGGGTTCGCGTATCGCATATGATTACGGTGTCGCGTTCCAAATGCGGCGCCCGTTGAAATCCTTTAAGCGTAAACTTCTTGTGCTGCGGTCGTCGTCGGCCGCGCAACCTTGACATGGCACGTTCCACAGTTCTGATCGTCGCGCCCGACCGATTTCTGGAAATTGACGCCCGGTGGTGGCGCTGGCTGCGTCCCGCGTTGCTGACGCTCGCGGCCACCGCCGTGGTGCTGGGCATCGCCTTGACTATCGTTACCAAAAACTACGTGAGCGAGAACACGAGCAACGCGCACGAGTTGAGTGAATTGCGCCAGGAAGTAACCAACCTGCGCAACGTCACCTCCGCCGAGATCGAGGCCAAACTGACGGCGCTGCGCAAGTCTCAGCAGACGGTAGACGAGGTGATCCAATATCTGAAAGCGCGCGGCGTCAACGTCAAGCCGGTTTCTGTCGAACCCCGTAAAGGCATGCCCAACCCGGCCGCTGGCGGCATTTCCCCGCACATCAGCAAGCCCATGCCGTTCACCGACAGCTTTGTCCGCGACACCGAAAGCTTGTTGCAGGCACTGCAAAGTACCCCGCTGGGTGTGCCGCATGACGGCCCGTTGAGTTCGCGCTTCGGTATGCGTCCCAACCCTTTCACCGGATACGGCAGCGAGATGCATGGGGGACTCGATTTCAAGGGCGACACCGGCGATACCGTGCGCAGCACCGCCGACGGCAAGGTCATCACCGCCGAGCGCCAGGGCGGTTACGGCAACATGGTGGAAGTAGCGCACAAGCATGGTTACGTGACGGTCTATGGCCACCTCTCGCGCATCAATGTCACCCCCGGCCAATGGGTGCAGGCCGGCGAAATGATCGGCGCCCTCGGCTCCACCGGTCGTTCCACCGGCCCACACCTGCACTACGAAGTGCAGCACGGTGGCAGGCGCCTGAACCCGGAAACCTTCCTGAATCTGTCTGCCCCTTCCCGCTGAAAGCCTGTGAACAAACCCGTCGCGCGCCCCGACAAGCGGGCGTTGACGGTAAGGGTGCGTCAGGGTTTGCGCGCTTGGCCTTGACACGGATAGAGTCAGGCTATGAATAGATTAGAAAAAATGAATTGGCATATTCGATAGTGCCGCCCTATACTTCAAACCAGATTCAACCCCTCGCATCCTTTCATCAACCCATCCAGGAGAACATCATGTCCCTCATCAACACCAAGGTACAACCCTTCAAGACTCAAGCTTTCCACAACGGCCAGTTCGAAGAGGTGACCGAAAAGAACTTGTCCAACGGCAAGAACTGGTCGGTCGTGATCTTCATGCCCGCCGCCTTCACCTTCAACTGCCCGACCGAGATCGAGGACGCCGCGGAACACTACGCCGAGTTTCAGAAAGCCGGCGCGGAGGTCTATGCCGTCACCACCGATACGCATTTTTCGCACAAGGTCTGGCACGAGACTTCTGCCGCCGTCGGCAAGGCCAAGTTTTTCCTGGTCGGCGACCCCACACACCAACTCACCCGCGCGTTCGACGTGCATATCGACGCCGAAGGTCTGGCGTTGCGCGGCACCTTCATCATCGACCCGAGCGGCACTATCAAGACGATGGAAGTCCATTCCAACGAGATCGCCCGCGACGTGAAAGAGACCGTGCGCAAGCTCAAGGCCGCGCAGTACACCGCCGCCCACCCCGGCGAGGTCTGCCCCGCCAAGTGGAACGAAGGCGCCAAGACGCTCAAGCCGTCGATTGATCTGGTCGGCAAGATTTGACGAATGCCGTTTAGCGTTTAGCGTGGCCGTTTTGCGGCGATACGCCGCGCCCCAAAGAAGATATTCACGCTAAACGCGAAACGCCAAACACCCCCCCGCCGGACGGCGACAGGGCGCTCGCGCCTTGCCGTCCGGCTTTTTATTGCCCCAATCAGGAGTCATCACCATGTTGGACGACGATATCAAACAGCAACTGGCTGGTTATCTGGAGCGCGTGAAAGAGCCGTTCGAGATGGTGGCCACCCTGGACGCTGGCGACCGCTCGCGCGAGTTACGCGAACTGCTGGAGCTGATCGCCAGCCTGCGCGGCGACATGATTACGCTGCGCACCGACGGCAACGACGCCCGCAAGCCTTCGTTCACCCTGCAACGCCCAGGTGAGGCCGCCCGGCTGCGTTTTGCCGCCATCCCGATGGGGCATGAATTCACCTCGCTGATCCTGGCCTTGCTGTGGAGCGGCGGCCACCCGCCCAAGGTGGAGGCCGATACGCTGGAGCAGATCAAGGCGCTCGATGTTGATCTGGACTTCGAGGTGTACATGAGCCTGTCTTGCCACAACTGCCCCGACGTGGTGCAGGCGCTGGCGCTGATGGCGATCTTCAACCCGCGCGTCAAGGTGACGGTGATCGACGGCGGCCTGTTCCAAGGCGAAATCGAGGCGCGCGAGATCATGGGCGTGCCTACCGTGTTTCTGGGCGGCCAGTTCTTCGCCAATGGCCGCATGAGCGTGGAAGAAATTCTGCAAAAAGTGGACACCGGCGCGGCCCAGCGCGATGCGGCCAGACTCAGCGCCAAGGCGCCGTTCGAGGTGCTGGTCATTGGCGGCGGCCCGGCCGGCGCGACGGCGGCCATTTACGCCGCGCGCAAAGGCATCCGCACCGGCGTGGTGGCCGAGCGCTTTGGCGGCCAGGTCAACGACACGCTGGAGATCGCCAACTACCCCGGCGTGCCCGAAACCGACGGCCCCAAATACGCCGCCGCGCTGGAGCAGCACGTGCGTGACTACGAGGTGGACATCATCACGGCCCAGCGCGTGGCCGAACTGGCGCCCGCCGCTAAAGCCGGTGGCTTGATCGCGCTCAAGCTGGACAACGGCGGCACACTGCAAAGCCGCACCGTCATTCTTGCCACCGGCGCGCGCTGGCGCAACGTGGGCGTGCCGGGCGAGCAGGAATACAAGACCAAGGGCGTGGCTTACTGCCCGCATTGCGATGGCCCGTTGTTCAAGGACAAGGACGTGGCGGTAATCGGCGGCGGCAACTCCGGCGTCGAGGCCGCGATTGATCTGGCCGGCGTGGTGAAACACGTTACCGTGATCGAGTTCTTACCCGAGATGAAGGCCGACGCGGTGCTGATCGCCAAGCTCAAAAGTCTGCCCAACGTCAGCATCCACACCAATGCCCAGACCACCGAAATCACCGGCGCGGGCGGCAAGGTGAACGGCCTGAACTTCAAGCGCCGCGACTCAGGCGAAGAAGTCAGCGTGCCGCTGGAAGGCGTGTTCGTGCAGATCGGCCTGGTGCCCAATACAGAATGGCTGGGCAGCACCGTCGAGCGTACCCGGTTCGGCGAGATTGTCATTGACGCCAAGGGCGCGACCAACGTCCCCGGTGTCTTTGCGGCGGGCGACTGTGCCGCCACACCTTACAAGCAAATCGTGATCGCCGCCGGCTCGGGCGCAACGGCGGCGCTGTCGGCCTTTGACTACTTGATTCGAACGCCGGCCTGATCCGCAATCCGGGGCGACGCTCCGACCCTGTCAACCCCGCGCCGCTTGCTTCCACGCCTGCGCTGCGGCGGCTTCATCGCCGCGCTGCTCGGCCAGTTCAGCCAGGGCCTTCCAGGCGTGGCGGCGCAGCGGATCGTCGGGCAGCGCGCGGGTAGCCTGGGTCAACAGCAATTGCGCCCGGCCCCACAGCCCGTGGTGCAAGCAGGCCATGCCGGCAAGGTATTGCAAGACAGGATTGCGCGGATGGGCTTGGGTGGCGGCTTCGATGCGGGCCAGCCATTCGGGGTCGCGGTCGTCGTCGTCGGCTGTCATGCCAGCCTCCAGCACGCGCGCCAGCCGCACGCGGTCAATATCGTCGAACGATTCGGGTTGCGCCAGCATCTGCTCCCATACCGGGCGCAGCCATTGGCGCAGCACCGTGCGCTCTCCGCTCAGGTCGATCATGCGCTGCGCCGCGCGCAAGGCCAACTCGGGCATGGCGCGCTCGGATGCGTCGAGCGTAGTCCAGACCTGTTGCAGTTGCGCAGGATCGTGCGCGCCTTGAATCAGGTCAGCGGCCAGTCCGCGCGCCAGGCTGCGGGCAGCTTCGAGCGAAAAGGCGCGGTGTTTGGCAAGCAGGCGCGCGGTTTCCATCGCCTCGGCCAGATGGCCGGCTAGACGCGCTGCTTTCAGCCGGATGCGCAGCGCGACGGTGCGGCGCTGGGCGCCAGTGTGCAGATCGCCGAGCCGCGCCAGCGCGCCGGCCGGGTCGTGATCATGCAGTGCCCAACGCGCGGCGCGCAATAGCACGGCTTCACGCAGTTCCGGCGCGGCGCCGCTGGCGGTAGAAACGGCCAGCGCCAAATCAAGCTGATGATCGCGCGTGGCACGGTCTTGCAAAGCGTGCGCGCTTTCGGCTACGGTCATGTGTGCCAGTGCGCGCAAACCAGTGGCATGCGGGGGAGATTCACCGCTTTCGGCCAGCGCCTGTTCGCGTGCCAGCGCGCCTTCGGCGGCCTTGCGAGCACGTAAAAAACGCCCGGCGCTGTGTTGCGCGAGCGCGTCGATCAACAGCGCATATGTAGCCCGCTCGCGCTGCTGGGCGCGCCAGCGCCTAGCCTGGCGCGGTAGTTCAATCAGCGCGCGAAAGCCGCGCAAGGCTACATACAGCAGGCTAAAAACCAGCGCCAACAGCAGCAACGCCAGATTGGCCGATAAATCGACCCGGTACGGCGGCCAAAACAGCGTGACCGTACCCTGGTTGTCGCCAGCAAACAGCGCCAACGCGACTGCGGCGGCAAATAAGCCCAGTAACCACAGTGCGGCGCGCATCGAACCCGCCTTTTGCCCTACCTGCCCGCCGACGACATGCCGGTAGTGACGGCGATAGCACTACCCAGCGCCATCAAGGTGTCTTGCACGCGCGGCAGTTCAGCGGCCTTGGTCAGCCCTTGAATCTGCTGTAACAGCCCGGTGGCAGCCTGGGTGCGACGCGCCGACGGGTCAAACCAGCGCTCCAACGTGACCTGCGCGGCAGCCAGATCGGCGCGCGCAGCTTCGTACTGGCGCGCCAGCAGGCCCAGGCGGGCACTCTGCAAACGCAGTTTGAAGTTTTCACGCACAAAGAACGCCTGCTGCGGGCTCAACATGCTGGCTTCGGGCCGCTCGACACGGCTGACGCGCAGCAGCCCAAACGCTTCTGCCCGTAACGCATGCCACCAGCGCAGCCACCCTGATTCGGGCGGCGGCAATTGTTGTTGTTGCGGCGGCGGCGACGACGCGGCGTCACGGCGGTCAGGCTGCGGCTTTTGAGCGGCACCGCCGACGTCATTGGCTACCGGCAACTCATCTACTTGGCGCAGCAACTGATCGATGCGCGCCAACAGGCCTGCAATATCAGGAATGCTGGCGGCCTTGACGCGCTCCAGATCCCTGGCCACCGCATGGGCCACCGGCGTCAAGCGCGGATCGGCACTGCGGCCCAAACGCCGCTCGGCGATGTGCAAGGCGGCCAGCAACGGCTCGACGCTGCCGGTCAACTGAGTCTGATCCTGCGCCACCCGCAGCGCGGCATCCAGATCGACCGCCAGGTTCTCGTCGCGCGCACGTGTGACGGTTTGCACCAAGTCCTCAAGCTGCGCCCGGTAGCCACTGACGTCGTCGATTTTGCTATCCAACACCGCTATCTTGGCAGCGGTATCGCGCACCGACTCCTCAGCTTGGCGCGCCAGCGCACGCGCTTCGACCGCATGATCGCCGGCATCGGCGCTCTGACGCGCCAGTTGGTGCTGCATGCCGTCTACCCTATGCCACACCAGCATGCTGATGACAATGGCCACGATAGCCAACAGCCACGCCGCCACCAAGCCGGCTGGCGGAGCGCGGCGCGGTTTATGTCCAGCAGCCGCGAGGGCTGATTCAGGCATAGGCGCGTCCGGCACCGGCAAAGACGGCAATGGGGCGTTCGTCGGCTCGGAATCCATGTTTCCGATTGTAGGTAATGCCAGCCGCTTTGTGGGGGCTGTCAATACCAACTATCGGTTCAGGTTTTTTTCGCTTTTGCCAGATTGAAGTGAAACACCCCCGGATCACGGATCGGATCGACGCTGACTTGGATTTCGCTCTTGGGCGGAAACTTGCCTTGCAGCAGGTCGCGCGATAGCGGGTTTTCAATGCGCTGCTGGATGGCACGCTTGAGCGGTCGCGCGCCGAAGACGGGGTCGAAGCCGACCTTGGCCAGCTCGGCCAACGCCTGCTCGCTGACGTTCAGCGACAACTCCATCTTCGCCAGCCGCTCGGCCAGCACCTTCAATTGAATCCTGGCGATTTCGCCAATCTGCGCCGCGTCCAGGCCGTGGAAGACGACGATCTCGTCGATGCGGTTGAGGAATTCGGGGCGGAAGTGGTTTTTGAGTTCGCCGAAAACGGCGTCCTTGATTTCCTCATACGGCTTGCCGGCCAGGGACTGGATCAGCGGCGAGCCGATGTTGCTGGTCATGATGACGACGGTGTTCTTGAAGTCCACGGTACGGCCCTGGCCGTCGGTCAGGCGCCCATCGTCGAGCACTTGCAGCAGCACGTTGAAGACATCGGGGTGCGCCTTTTCGATTTCGTCGAACAGGATCACGCTGTAGGGCTTGCGCCGCACCGCCTCGGTCAGATAACCACCCTCGTCGTAGCCGACGTAGCCGGGCGGCGCGCCGATCAGGCGGGCGACGGAGTGCTTCTCCATGAACTCGCTCATATCGATGCGCACCATGTGATCGGGGCTGTCGAACAAAAAAGTGGCCAGCGCCTTGGTGAGTTCGGTTTTGCCGACGCCGGTGGGGCCGAGAAACAAGAACGACCCCAAGGGCCGGTTGGGATCGCTCAGGCCCGAGCGCGAGCGACGGATGGCGTTGGCGACGGCGGCAATGGCCTCGTCTTGCCCCACCACGCGCTGGTGCAAGGCTTCTTCCATGCGCAGCAGCTTGTCGCGCTCGCCTTGCATCATTTTGCTGACGGGGATGCCGGTGGCGCGCGATACGACTTCGGCGATTTCTTCCGCGCCGACCTGGGTGCGCAGCAGTTGCGGCACGGTTTTTTCGCGCTTGCCTTCGCTGGCCTGCGCCTCTTTCAGTTGTTTGTCCAGCGCGGGCAGCTTGCCGTATTGCAGCTCGGCCACTTTGTTGAAGTCGCCCTTGCGGGTGAACTCCTCGATCTGGAACTTGATCTGGTCGATTTCCTTGCGCAACTGCTCGCCGCCTTGCGCGCTGGCTTTTTCCGCCTTCCAGATTTCTTCTAAGTCGGCGTATTCTTTTTCCAGCTTGGTTAAATCCTGCTCGATCAGATCGAGGCGCTTTTTGGAGGCGTCGTCGGTTTCTTTCTTCACCGCCTCGCGCTCGATCTTCAACTGGATGATGCGGCGGTCGAGCTTGTCCATGGCCTCGGGCTTGGAATCGATCTCGATCTTGATCTTGGCCGCCGCCTCGTCGATCAAATCAATCGCCTTGTCGGGCAGAAAGCGGTCGGTGATGTAGCGCGCGCTCAATTCGGCGGCGGCAACGATGGCCGGGTCGGTGATGTCCACGCCGTGGTGCACTTCGTACTTTTCCTGCAAGCCGCGCAGGATGGCGATGGTGTCCTCGACGGTCGGCTCGCCCACTAGCACTTTCTGAAAGCGGCGCTCCAGGGCGGCGTCTTTTTCGATGTATTTGCGGTATTCGTCCAGCGTGGTGGCGCCGATGCAGTGCAGCTCGCCACGCGCCAGCGCAGGTTTGAGCATGTTGCCGGCGTCGATGGCACCCTCGGCCTTGCCCGCGCCCACCATCGTGTGCAGCTCGTCGATGAACAGGATGATGCGGCCCTCTTCTTGCGCCACTTCTTTCAGCACGGCCTTCAGGCGTTCTTCAAATTCGCCACGGTACTTGGCGCCGGCCAGCAGGCCGGCCATGTCGAGCGAGAGCACCTGCTTGTCGCGCAGCGTGTCGGGCACCTCGCCCGCGACGATGCGCTGCGCCAGCCCCTCGACGATGGCGGTTTTGCCCACGCCCGGCTCGCCGATCAGCACCGGGTTGTTCTTGCTGCGCCGTTGCAG
>JAITMV010000006.1 GCA_031277295.1 Burkholderiaceae bacterium
TGCAGGTTGGGAGCCGGATCAGCGGCATCCCAGGGCACCTTCACCTCATCGCTGATGTTGCCCGCGGGGTCTTCGGCGACTACCGTGATCTCGCCATCTCCCTGCTCGGTGGGGGACTCGACCGACCATTTCCCGTCATCACCAGCGGTGGTGGTGGTGGTGGTGCCGTCGGGCCAGGTGACCGTGATTTCCGAGCCGGGTTCGGCGGTGCCGGAGGTGTCGGGCTTGCCGTCGCCATCAGGGTCTTTTACCTCGACGGTGGGCGTGTCGGCGTGGGTATCAATCGTCAGGGTGATGTCTTCAGACTCGCTTTGCTGCCTTTGCGGGTCGGTCTGGGTGACTTTGAAGGTGTGGGTGCCGTCGTCGATGTCCTGCCCAGGCGTCAGGCTCCATGTGCCGTTCGGATTGACGATAGTCGAACCCCACGTGCCCTTGTCATCGGTTAGCACTATCGTGCTGCCCGGCTTGCCGGTGCCCGAAAAAGTGGGCCGGCTGTCGTCGGTGAGATCGCCTGAGTGCAGAGATCCGGTGTGAATGCCGACATCATCCGTTACTGACACCACTTTAGGCGCTTCAGGACGATCCGATGAGCCGCCATCACCATCTTCACTTGCCAGAAGCAGCGCAATTCCACCGAAGATCGCCAATAGCATTGCGGCGATGTTGTCATCAAGCGGAATGTATTCAACCAGCGGCTCGATAACGCCGTCCAGACCACCCCAAGCTTGACCGAAGTCGGCCAAATAGAACTTTTCACCGTCGTTGAAGATCAACTCATCGTACTGCTGGTCAGTGTTTGCCAGAAAGCGATTGATGCGGATCTTCGAACCGTCCTTGAACGTGATGATGAGATCAACACCTTCGCGCGCGAAGTTCTGAACATCCGCGCGGTGCGCGTTGATGACGAACGCCTCCCGTTTGCCGGTGACGGCAGTGACTGTTACATTCATGCCGAGATTTACGTATTCTGCACCGTCCAGACGGTATCGAGCGCTACTGTTCACTTCTGATCTCCTTTATGAGGCGTATGTTAGATTGGATGACTACAGGACGAGAGTCGCGAATTATGAGCCATGAAACAATTTGATGCAAGTGCAACAGAATCAGTCCCAACTACGCGGCGTTGTCGTTGAACAACGTCGTCGGCAAACTGCCCCCTGCATCAAAAGCTGTTCCCCCTTGGCTGCCCTTTGCGCAGCGCGGCGCCAACGCCGCAGGAAAACAAAAATGGACAAATTAACGACAGTCTAGCAAACAATTGCTAGTGACTGCTTGCTCTAATTATAGACGCTAGAACAGCGGCAACCTGAGGGTGGTGATCCCCTTCTTTTTTCTTGGTTCAGGACACCCGGCTGAAGCAACGCCTCACCGACTTCCCTGAGGATGAGCGCGCCTTGGGTTTATTGAGGATGATCTTTGCGAGCTTGCGCAGGGTAACGCGAGGCGCAAAGCTTGAGCACACGCTACGGGACTGCGAGCATCGCTCTCGAAGCAAGTCTCTTCGCAAGCGAGGACGCTTGTCACTGCACAGGGGACAGACAAGGCTTTGCCCTGAACGCATCAAACCTCGCGATGCCACCCTACCCGGCGCAGATGAAGGCAACGCCGCAGACTGCCTCAAGCGATGATGCGCGTCACCGCATGAAACCCGGTGGAGCCTGTGGCCCTAAACCTTTTCGATGTCAGGCTTGCCCAGCAACCCAGTCGGGCGAAACAGCAGGATCAGCACCAGCAGGCTGAATGCCACGATGTCCTTGTATTCCGCTGGCATATAGCCGGCGGCAAAGGTCTCGGCCAGCCCGAGCAGCACGCCGCCGAGCATGGCTCCCGGCACACTGCCGATGCCGCCGAGCACCGCTGCGGTAAATGCCTTGATACCGGCGATAAAGCCGATGAACGGATTGAGCTTGCCGACGGTCAGACCAATCAGCACTCCGCCCACCGCCGCCAGCATCGCGCCCAGCACAAAGGCGAACGAAATCACGCGGTGGGTATCAATGCCCAGCAGGTTGGCCATCTTCATGTCTTCGGCACAGGCGCGGGCAGCGCGACCCATGCGTGAATAGCCGATGTAGAGCGTAAGCGCGATCATTAACGCCACCGTCACGCCGACGATCAGCAAACGCGCATACGGTACCGTCACCTCGAAATTACCGCCCAGATGAAAATCGAACGCGCCCTGAATGAGCACCGGCACCGTCATGTCACGCGCGCTCTGTCCGATGCGCACGTAGTTTTGCAAAAAGATCGACATGCCAATGGCCGAGATCAGCGGCACCAGGCGCGGCCCGCCGCGCAAGGGCCGATAGGCCACACGTTCAACCGCATAGCCGTAAGCCCCCGTAACCGTCACCGACACCAGCAACGCCGCGCCCAGCACCAGCGGCAGCGGATAGCCGGCCTGCGTGCCGACGGCCGTCAGCGTAACCAAACCGACGTAGGCGCCGATCATGTAAATCTCGCCGTGGGCGAAATTGATCATGCCGACAATGCCGTACACCATCGTATAGCCGATGGCGATCAACGCGTAAATCGAGCCCAGCGTCAGGCCGTTGACCAGTTGTTGCGCGAATACGGAGAAAAAGTCGTTCATGCGGGCATGAGTTCTACCGTCTACCGTTCAGCGTGAGTACCTCTTTCGGTGCGGGGACTGCGCCAAAAAACGTAGCGCGCCGTTCGTCGCTACCGCACCACTTCGAAACAGTCCACACTCAGCGCTCAACGACCATACGCTAAACGCTCAACGATTTCATTTACTTCGCTGGCGTCTTGCTGCCGTCCTGGTGCCATTCGAAAACGTCGAACTTGAACGCTTTCAAGTCGCCTTGCGCGTCATAGGCGATCTTGCCAATCGGCGTATCGAAGGTGTTCTTGTGAATATAGGCCGCCACCTTTGTCGGGTTGGCACTCTTGGCGCCGACAATGGCATCGGCAATCACCTTCACCGCCGAGTAGGCCGTCAACTGAAACGGGCCGTTGGAGTCACGTTTTTTGTCAGCGAACGTCTTGGCCAGCGCTGCGTTGGCGGGGTCGGAGATAAAGTCGGCCGGCAGCGTCAGCAGCATCCCCTCGGAGGCCGGGCCGGCAATCGAGGTAATGTCTTTGGTACCCACGCCCTCCGGCCCCATGAAGGTCGCCTTCACGCCCTGCTCGCGACTTTGGCGCAGCAGCAGGCCCATTTCGGGGTGATAGCCGCCGAAGTAAACAAAGTCGACACCGGCCGACTTCAGCTTGGTGACCACCGCCGAGTAATCGGAGTCGCCCGCGTTAACGCCCTCGAACAGCGACACCGCAATCTTGGCCTTTTCCAGCGCGTTTTTCACCGCCGTGGCAATGCCCTGGCCGTAGGACTGCTTGTCGTGCAACACCGCCACTTTTTTGGGCTTGACCTTGTCGATGATGTAGGCCGCCGCGATTGGCCCCTGCTGGTCATCGCGCCCGATGGTACGGAAAATGAATTTGCGTTTTTTGCCCTCTGTCAACACCGGCGAAGTGGCCGAGGGTGTGATCATCACCACGCCCTCGTTTTCGTAAATGTCGGCAGCCGGAATGGTCGCGCCCGAGCATACGTGGCCGATCACGAATCCAATCTTCTCGCTGACCACCTTGTTGGCCACCGGCACCGCCTGCTTAGGCTCGCAGCCATCGTCCATCGGCACCGCCTCAAGCTGATTGCCACCCACGCCGCCAGCGGCGTTGATGACTTCGATGGCGGTCAGCGCGCCGGCTGAAACCATGTCCCCAAATTGCGCCACCGAACCGGTCTGCGGACCGGCGATGGCAATCTTGACAGTTTCCGCCTGCGCGGCGCTTAAACCGAGCGCGGCCAGCACAACGGCAGCAGACAGGGATTTCAAATGCAATGACATGGTAGAGAACTCCTCGAACACCGCAATGGATTGAACTTGCCTGCCGCCCCCGCGAGTGTTTTTGAGCCGGCAACGCCGCAACTATCTTAGCGGAGTTGGAGCGTCGGCGCCGGTATTCGCGTTGATGCGCCTCAATCCTTGAACCCAGCTTCTTTTTTGATCCCGCACCGCCAAAATCGTCACCGCATCACCATCGATACGGTAGCGAACCACATAACCACCGTTGCCGAAGTCGATCAACCACTCCCGGTACGACTCTGGCAGCGCCTCCAGCAAGCAGCCCATGCGGGGATAAGCGCCAAGAATTTTTACGCCTTGGCGAATCGCCTCGCCGGCCCGCCGGGCGGCGTCCGGGCTCTTGGGACGCAAAAAAAAGCCCCCACGCTCCCTCGCTTCGCGTAGTGCGCTGCCCCCCGAGGGGGCGTTTTTGCCTTGGGGCGGCCCGGCGTCAAAAAAAGCCCCCACGCTCCCTCGCTTCGCGCAGTGCGCTGCCCCCCGAGGGGGCGTTTTTGCCTTGGGGCGGCCCGGCGTCAAAAAAAGCCCCCACGCTCCCTCGCTTCGCGTAGTGCGCTGCCCCCCGAGGGGGCGTTTTGCCTTGGGGCGGCCCGGCGTCAAAAAATCACGCCGCCGCTGTATGTCACGAACCGCCGCCGAGGCAAACATCACTCGCGACACACAGGCGCTGGCAACTCATCGTCAGTGCCCCAACTGGCCAGCCACTGATCCACCTCCTCGGCGACGGCGTGCAGGCCGGTGGACTGAAACTGTTCCCACACCTTGAGCGTGTCCTGGTTCAGCGCCTCGCGTTTTTCTTCGCGCTCCACGTACTGCGTGATCGCCTCGCGCATGATCCAGTGCGCCGTGCGGCGGCGAGCAGCGGCCAGATGCCGCACCCGCCCTTTCTAGTGTCCTGAGTTTCAGAGATGTAGCAGCAACCCCTCATAGCAAAAGGTATTACCTGGATGACCATAACAAGCTCTTCTCTTACTTCCCATCTGAATCCGTGACCTCAAGAAGGGAAAGGCCCCACCACCCGCAAGGTGATGTGTTTTTTCTCTTCAACTCACGGATTCAGGTTACCAGGCCACGCGGCAAAGCATCTCCCCTTTTCAGGAGGCATCAAAATTCCCCGCCGCAAAGTCCCAGTTCACCAGCTTGTCGAAGAAGGTCTCGACGAACTTCTGGCGGGCGTTGCGGTAGTCGATGTAGTAGGCATGCTCCCACACGTCCACCGTCAGCACCGGCTTGTCGCCGGTAGTCAGCGGCGTGCCAGCGGCGCCCATGTTGACTATGTCGAGGCTGCCGTCGGCCTTTTTCACCAACCAGGTCCAACCGCTGCCGAAGTTGCCGACGGCGCTGGTAACGAAAGCCTGTTTGAAGTGAGCCAAGCTGCCCCACTTCTTGGCGATGGCGTCGGCCAGCGCGCCAGACGGCTCGCCGCCGCCAGCGGGCTTCATGCAGTTCCAGAAAAAAGTGTGGTTCCATATCTGAGCGGCCTGGTTGTAAATGCCGCCCTGGGCCTTTTTGACCACGTCTTCGAGCGCCATGTTTTCAAACTCGGTGCCCTTTTGCAATTCACCCAGCTTGTCCACGTAGGCCTTGTGATGCTTGCCGTGGTGGTATTCGAGCGTTTCCTTGCTGTAGGCCGGCGCCAGCGCGTCGATGGCGTAGGGCAGAGGCGGTAGGGTGCGTTCCATAGTGTGTAGCTCCTTGTCAGGTGAGGTTGTAAAAACTTTGATCTTAAGAAAGTTGACGCAACCGCGCACGCTGCACGGTCATGTCGATTTGGCCGTCGGCCAGCGTCGCCACTACAGCCTGATCGGGCAAGGCCCGCGCGGCGCGGGTCAGGGGCTGGCCGTCGGTATTTTGCAACCAGGCGTAGCCGCGCTCCAGCACGCGGCGCGGATCAAGCGCGGCGAAATGCGCCTCGGCACGACGCAGGCGCTCGTGCGCAGCATCGCGCCTGCGCGCCAAGCCGGCAGGCAAACGCTCGGCTAGCCGATCCAGTCGGGCGCGCTCGCGTTCCAGCCGCAGCAAGGCAACGTGGCGCAACCGCTCGGCTCGACGCGCCAGCCGTGCGCGTTCAGCGGTCACGGCCGATGACGGGCGGCCCAACCGCCCGGCCAGTTGATCGAGGCGCTGGCCTTCGGCGTCCAGCCGCCGACACAACGCGCGCGCGGCGCGCTCTGCCAAGGCGTCCAGACCGGCCAGCCATTGCTCGCGCGCGGCGCTGGCCAACTCGGCCGCCGCCGTGGGCGTGGGCGCGCGCACGTCAGCCACGAAGTCGGCAATAGTGAAATCTGTCTCATGACCGATACCGCTGATGACGGGCACCGGGCTGGCCGCGATGGTGCGCGCCAGCCGCTCGTCATTGAAGGCCCACAAATCCTCAATTGATCCGCCGCCGCGCACCAGCAAGATCAAATCCACCGCGGGCACGTCGCTTGGGAGCGCGGAATCGGGGCGCGGCAGTTTCCGGTGATGCGCCCATTGATACAGTTTTTCTAGCGCCGCACACAATTCGGCAACCGCACCCGCGCCTTGCACTGCCGCCGGTGCCAGCAGCACCGGCAAATGCGGCGCGCGCCGCGCCAGAGCGCTCAACACGTCGCGCAGCGCCGCCGCGCCCAGCGAAGTAACCAGGCCGATGCCGCGCGGCGTGGCCGGCAACGGGCGCTTGCGCTCGGAGTCGAACAGTCCCTCGGCAGCCAGCCGTTCTTTCAATCTTAGAAACTGCTCGAACAACGCGCCCTGACCGGCGCGCGCCATCGATTCGACCACCAGTTGCAAATCGCCGCGCGGCTCGTATACCGCCAAGCGCCCACGTACTTCGACTCGATCACCCTCGCGCGCAGAAAAACCCAACAGCGCGGCGGCGCGGCGAAACATGACGCAGCGCAATTGACCCGCGTCATCCTTGAGCGAAAAGTAAAAATGCCCGCTGGCTGCGCCTGTCAAGCCCGAAACCTCGCCGCACACCGCGACAGGGTTGAAGCGCGCCTGAAGAACATCAGCCGCGGCGCGGACTAGCGCGCCAACTGGCCATACACGCGGCATGGTTACTGAATCGGAGTCAAAAAAGCCAATGTTCATGCGGTTTAGCGAGATACAGGGACAGTCCGGAAAAACCGACTATTCCACACTACAACCGATCTAGCCCAGCACGCAAAAAAATCGACGGCATCTCAAGCGAATAGGTGGAAGTCTTTGATTTATATAAATTTTTTTCTGCTCGCGACTTCATCAATCCGTCACAAAGCCAGTGTTTACGCGGTTTTGAGGCGATCAGCAGCACGTTTTTCACAAAGTTATCCACAGAAAATGTGTAAAAATTTTCGTTTGAAATGTTGCAAATGTTACTTTTTGAGACATTTTGCCGGGGTCTACCGGCGGTTTGATGTGCCCAAAAATTTCACGCCAGCGGACAGATACAAGGCCGTACTCAGCAACCCCTTAGTCTTGGCGAAAGAGGATACTTGCTCACCAAAAATGATAGCATGGAACTTTGCGAAACAGTTTGTATTTTCCTTGCGCGTGCGCCCGAAAACCGAGGAGATCATGCTCTTGCTGAAACCAGACGCGAATCAGCCGAAGTGTTCAAAGCCTGTGAATGAATTCAGCGCATGCAGAACAGGTCGCGAAAGAGTGCCCGCTCCAGACGAAAAGCTTAAGCCTGCTCGGGTTATAGCGAGCATTTGCCTTCGACGCGCGAGCACGTCGCAGGCGGCATGAGCGGGCTTTAGGCGGAGTTTTTCACGGGCTTCCCAGCCCTTCAGTTCAGTGTAGCGCCGCCAGCGCCCGTGCGGAAATTTCTTCCACTGTGCCGGTGCCGCTGATGGCGCGGTACTTGGGCGCCGCAGCCGGATCGGTGTTGGCCCAGTCACTGTAGTAATCGACCAGCGGGCGGGTTTGCTGGCTGTACACGTCGAGGCGTTTTCGCACGGTGTCTTCCTTGTCGTCGTCGCGCTGCACCAGCGGCTCGCCGGTCACGTCGTCCTTGCCTTCGACCCTGGGCGGGTTGAACTTGACGTGGTAGGTGCGCCCCGAGGCCGGATGGCTGCGCCGGCCGCTCATGCGCTCGATGATGGCGTCGAACGGCACGTCGATTTCCAGCACGTAGTCCAGCTTGACGCCAGCGGCCTTCATCGCCTCGGCCTGCGCAATGGTGCGTGGAAAGCCGTCGAACAAAAAGCCTTGCGCGCAATCGGGCTGCGCAATGCGCTCCTTGACCAGGTTGATGATGAGTTCGTCGCTGACCAGCCCGCCCGACGCCATCACGCTCTTGGCTTGCAGGCCCAGCGGCGTGCCGGCCTTGACGGCGGCACGCAGCATGTCGCCGGTGGAGATTTGGGGAATGCCGTATTTCTTGCAGATGAAGGCCGCCTGCGTGCCTTTGCCGGCACCGGGCGCGCCCAGAAGAATCAGTTTCATTTTGGCTCCTCGGGTGGAATGTAGCGGCGGCGCTGTCGCCGCCTGATGGGAAAGCGCGGTCAAGAATAGCACGCGTATTTTTGACAGGATGCCAGCGGGTGCGACTGAAAGTGATGTGAAATGTCATGGCGTGACCCCACGGCACGGCGCTGGTGTTTTTCTCCTTCCCCCAGGGGGCCGCACCCAGTGGCCAGGGGGCCCGGTCACGGGCGCCTTGGCATGGCCTGTTCCACGGCCATTCGGCTCTTTCGGTTTTGCGCGCGACGAATGCTGCGGCGCCTTTGTAGGGGCAACTATAAGGGTTGTCCCTACAGCGCTGCGTAAAACACGGATCGGGTTTCGTATCAGATTTGAAACCGCCCGGTTATTCATGCTGTTCTTGCTCCGGGTCCTTGCCTTCGTTGTTCGCGTCTTCGTGGGTCGGGGCGGTCGTTGCGGCGGCCGGGTCTTGCTCTTGCCACAGCGCATGTCCGTCAACCTGCACGCGTAGCAGGCGTTCGTGCGCATCGGCGCGGGCGCGCAGTTCGGCCAGCGCTGCGTCGGCGGCCAGGCGTTCGGCCTGCAAGCGCTCGGCCAGGCCGATTTCGCCCAGTTCGTAGGCGCGGCGCTGGCGCGCGAGGCTGGCCGCGTGGGCGCTGTCGGCATCGCGCGCGGCTTGCCACAGTGACAAGGCCAGTTGGGCGCGGGTCACGGCCAGATTCGCTTCGCGCATGACGTCGCGGCGCAACGCCTCGGCCTGGATGCGGGCAACCTCGGCGGCGGCGAACTGGCTGCGCGCTTCGGCCTCGCGCCGCTCACCGCTCAAGGGAATGCTGAGCACCAGGCCCAAACCGCGTTCATAGCCGCCGCGCTCGCTGAACGTGCGCAGGCCAATGGTGGGATCGGGCATGCGATCCGCCTCGGCGCGGCGCGCCATTGCCTCATACTGGGCCGCCGTTTGTTCCAGCACGCCCAATTCGTGGTTGTGGGCGACGATGCGCGCCATCCAGTCTGGCGGCGCGCCGTCCAGCGGCGCGGGTGCGGGCAAGGCCGGCGCCTGCTCGGGTACCGGTACTTGCGGGAAGTTGCTGTCAAGCACCAGCCGCTGCGCCTGCACGTCGGCCTGTGCCTGCTGCCGCTCGGCCCGCGCGCTGGCGAGCACGGCGTCGATCTGGTCGAGTTCACGCTGCGCCGCGTCACCCAGTTCCAGCCGCCGTTGCAAGCTGGCGCGTTCGTGCGTGAGGGAGTCATGCCGCGTCTGGGCGGCGCTGACCACGGCTTCGGCGCGCAGCCAGCCCATCCAGGCGGCCAGCAGGTTGCGCGCGGCTTCGTGCTGGGCATCGCCCAGCTTGAACCGGGCGGCGGCGACGGCGTGCGCGCCGCTTTGCTCGTCAAGCGCGGCTTTGCCGGGCAAGCGCAGAGTGCGCGAAAGCTGCACTTCCCATTCGTTGTAGTAGTCGGTGCGACCCGCGTCGCGAACCCGGCGGCGCAGCGGCGCGACGCTCAATTCCGTCTCATGCGGGCCGGCGGCCAGAGCGCGGGCGCTTTCGCTCGCCTGGGTCTGACCGGCCGCGGCGGCGCGTACTTCGGCATAGGCTTCAAGGGCGGCGCGCACGCGCTCGGGTGATGGCAGGAAGTCTTGCGCCGACGCGAGCAGCGGCCACGCCAGCGCGATGACGGCCATTGCCTTCTGGATCAATCGGTTCATGTCGGTTTTCGGTGGTGTTCATGCGTCGCCGACAGCGCGTGAAAGGGGGCGTTGTTTTGTAGGGGCAACCCTTGTGGTTGCCCTCGTCCGCACGGGACAGGATCACTGGCGGAAACAGGGCAACCACAAGGGTTGCCCCTACAGCGCCGGATTGGGTCCAGTTTCATTTCAACCTCCCGAAGTGCTCAATCCGCGTCGTCCACCACACCACGCGCTCCGAGCGCACGCGCGTGCGCAGCATGGTGATGATGGCTTCAATGGTTTCCAGCGGCTGCACCATCAGGATCACGCGGCGCGCGACGCGGCCACGCACGCGCTCGTCGGGCGAAGCGGTGGCGAAATCGTTGCTGTGTCCCTCGGCCTTGAGCAACGTGAAGCCGGACAGCGGCGGCTGGTGCTCGATCAGCGCGGCGCTCACGGCTTCTTCAAGGTCAGCCGGAAAGACCAGGTGCAGGCAATGCGGGGGTGATGGCATCAAGACTCCTTTACAAGGCCAAAGCGCCGATACAGCAACGGCAGCACCAACAGCGTCAGCGCGGTCGAGCTGACCAGGCCACCGATGACGACGATGGCCAGCGGGCGCTGCACCTCCGAGCCTGGCCCGCTGGCGAACAGCAGCGGGATCAGGCCCAGCGCGGTGATGGTGGCCGTCATCAGCACCGGGCGCAGACGGCGCAGCGCGCCTTCGCGCACCACGTCGGCAACCGGCAGGCCCTGCGCGTGCAGTTGGTTGAAGCAGACGATCAACACCAGCCCGTTGAGCACGGCAATGCCCAGCAGCGCGATAAA
>JAITMV010000018.1 GCA_031277295.1 Burkholderiaceae bacterium
TCGGGCGGTCTGCTTCGTTGCAAATGCTCGCAATACCACGAGGTATTGCTGCGCTTTGCGCCTCGCATCCCATCCCGAATCCGGGCGCGCCCGCTCGCGCAGATTTGTTCAGAGGTTCCCAAGAAGAAAAGGTCTCACCCGCAAGGCGATGCGTTGCCTTCCTCAACTCACGGATTCAGGTTTTATTCTCCCCGCCATTGTCATAAGTTCGTGCAAAAGCGGGGGTGTCCATGCTCAGGCGGCTTGGTCCAAAGTTTGAATCCGTGATCTCAAGAAGGAAAGGCTTCGCCTGCAAGGCGATGTGTTTTGCCTCTTCAGCTCACGGATTCAGGCAAAGTAAAATTGGCGACCGCGCAAATAAGTTTGCCGGTAATTTATAACTTTTTTATAACCTAGGAGGTATGCGATGAAAAATTCCCTGATTGTCATGGCGGCGGTAAGTTTGTCCGGCGTCGCCATGGCGCAATCTTCCGTGACCATGTACGGAATTGCCGACGGTGGCTATGGCAAGAACGAATATAACGGCCAAATGTTAGGCGGCAGCACGAAAGCGCACTTTCAAAGCGGCGCGGGCGTGGTCACCAACGCGGTGAGCCGCATCGGTGTGCGCGGCGTCGAGGATTTGGGCGGTGGCATGAAGGTTGGTTTCAACTTTGAAACCGGTCTGCAACTCAGTAACGGCGCCAACTTGAGCAGCGGTCAAGGCGGCGGCTTCTGGGGCCGTAACGCCAACGTATGGGTTGGCGGCCCGTGGGGTACGCTGAAGCTGGGCCGTTCGGTCAACCCGTCGGTGTACGGCATTATCAACTGGGAGTTGACCACCGCTGCCAACTACTCGGTGGTGGCCGTTACCTACAACTGGGGCGGCAGCGGCCCGCGCAACAACAGTCAGATCAGCTACGCCACGCCCAACTTCAACGGTTTCAGCGCCGAAGTGGCTTACGTCACCAAGTACGACAACGTATCGGTTCCCGGCGCGCTGGTTCCCGGCGATCCTCCGGTGCTGCCCGGCAAGGCCAAATGGGACTTGAACCTGAAGTACACCAACGGCCCGTTCAGCGCTGCCTTGACGGCCAACAAGATGCAGTCGTACAAGACAAACTACTCTGTTGGCGCTCGTTACAAGTTCGGCACTTCGTTCATCGTGGCCGCGTCTTACTCCAGCGCGACGCACACCGAGATGCAACCCAATCCTTCTGGAATGGACAACACCAACGCTGTGCGGCGTGGCTTCAGTTTGGGCGGCACCGCGTTGTTTGGCCCCTTCAGCGTTACGCTGGACTTGACACGCGACACCAAGAACGAGTGGTACCACAAGAAGTACACCAACGGTGTGCTTGAACTCAAGTACGCGCTGTCCAAGCGCACCTTCCTATACGGTGTCTATTTGCGCGCGGATGGCACGGACAACGTGGGCATTGGTATGCGCCATAATTTCTGATCTGAGAGCAGCCTCGGTTTGAAACCCCGCCCTTGTCCGGGCCGGCAAACCGTGGCGGCCCCGGCTTTAAGCCAAGCCGAGGTTACCGTATGCACACATTTCCTTCCCATCGTCAGTCCCGCTTTTGCGGGGATGACGATGGGGGTGTTGTGCGTTGTATGCACACGGTGGGCTGCGAGGGTAAGACGCATTCAGTCTTGAGGTCGCGGATTCAAGTATTTACAAAGGTACAGGAAGCACAATGAAACAAATTCGACTGCGCGTTGTTCTTTTCGTCATCACGCAAATGCTCCGCTCGGCGCTAAAAAAGCATGAATCGGTCAGAAAACACGCGGGCACGCGAAAATGTATCGTCCAGATCAAGCTCAAGGACGACAGCATTGGCCGGTACTACTGTTTCGATAACGGCTCCGTCACTTCGAAAGCCGGCATTCATGAGCGGGCTGATCTGAGCATGGTGTTCAAGGATCTGGATACGGCAGTCGCGTTTCTCTCGCCCAGCGTGTCGCAGGCCGAGATCATCCATGCGGCAAAAAATTTCCGCGTCACCATGCAGGGGTCGGACGAGTTGGCCGTGTGGTTCATGCAGCTCATGAACTTGACGCAGACCGCGTCGCTGCAAATGGGCACCCCCATGCCTGACGGCACGACGCGCTATACGACCAATTCCAATGGCGGCGTGTTCTTCGTTTATGTCAAGGACGGCAAGATTGTCCGCACCACGCCCATCGATCTGGATCAGGACGATGCCGCGGGCTGGAGCATCACCGCGCGCGGCAAAACGTTTACCCCGCCGCGGCGGATCACCATCTGCCCCCACGGGCAATACCTCAAATCGCTGGTCTATTCGAAAAAGCGGATTCTCCATCCGATGCGGCGGGTCGATTTCGATCCGAACGGCCAGCGCAACCCGCAGAACCGGGGCAAGTCGGCTTACGTGCGCATCAGTTGGGACGAGGCGCTGGACATCGTGGCCAATGAAATCAAGCGCCAGCGCCAGGTGTATGGCCCCGGCTCGATGGCGCTGTGGCATGGCTCGCATCACCAGTGGGGCAACGTCGGCTATTACCTGTCGTCGCTGCTGCGCTTTGGCAACCTGATCGGCTTCACCAGGGTGCATCACAACCCCGATAGCTGGGAAGGCTGGTATTGGGGCGCCCAGCACCATTACGGCAGTACCTTGCGCGTGGGCGTGCCGGGCACTTACGGGCTGGTCGAGGATTGCCTGAAAGAAGCCGAAATGATCGTCTACTGGTCAAGCGACCCGGAAACAACCAACGGCTATGCCAGCGGCTTCGAGGGCACCGGGCGGCGCTTCTGGGCGCAGGAACTGGGCATCGAGTTCGTACACATCGACCCGCACCTGAACCCCACCGCGCAACTGTTCGGCGGGCGCTGGATTCCGATTCGTCCCGGCACCGATCCGGCGCTTGCGATTGCGATCATGAACGTCTGGGTCAATGAGGATTTGTACGACAAAAAATACGTCGAGACGCGGACGACCGGATTCGAGCAATGGCGCGATTACCTGCTGGGCAAGGGCGATGGCGTGCCCAAAACGCCCGAATGGCAAGAGGCCGAAACAGGCGTGCCGGCCCACGTCGTGCGGGCGCTGGCGCGCAAATGGGGCAAGAAAAAGACTTATCTGGCTTCTGGCAATCAGGGCGGACTTGGCGGCGCTTGCCGCAGTGCCACCGGCGCGCAGTGGGCGCGCAACATGATGATCATGATGGCCATGCAGGGACTGGGCAAGCCGGGGATCAACTTCGGCAATTTGCAGTCGGGCACGCCCCTGGACTGCAATGTCTGGTTTCCGGGCTATGCGGACGGCGGTATCTCTGGCGAACTGAGCTTCACCGCCGGGGCAGCGCATACGTACTGCCGTATGCCGCACGTGCTGACCGTCAATCCGGTCAAGCAAATGGTGCCGCGCCAGCGGCTGCCGGAAGCCGTCGTGGACGGGTATGCCAAGGGGTTTTTGTGGGACGGCTTCTCGCAGGAGGCTCAATTCACCCCCTATGAATATCCGATGCCGGGGTATTCAAAAATCCACATGATCTACCGCTATGGCACCTCCACGTTCGGAACCATCGCGGAGTCGGGCCGCTATGTGGACATGTTCCGCCACAAGTCTATCGATATGGTGGTCAGCCAGGCGATCTGGATGGAAGGCGATGCGCAGTTTGCCGACATTATCTTGCCGGCTTGCACGTCTTTCGAGCGCTGCGACATCAGCGAGCAATCCAATGCGGGCGGCTACGCCTTGCACAGCATGGACTTTCTCAACTACCGGGTGGTGACGTTCCAGCACAAGTGCATCGAGCCGCTGGGCGAGTCAAAAAGCGACTACCAGATTTTCACCGGTATCTTGAACCGCATGGGCACCGGCGCCATGTTTACCGAGGGCTGCTCGGAGCTGGACTGGGCCAAACGGATGTTCGAGGCCTCGGACGTGGCGAAAAAAATCAGCTTCAAGGATTTCGTCAAGAAGGGCTATTACGTCATCCCGCCCGAGCGCGAGAAGTTGCGCGTGCCGCCGTATTTCCGCTGGTTTGCCGAAGACCGGCACAAGGACGTGCCAGAACCCATGCCCATGCCTTCGCAATGGAGTGGCGAATTTGGCAAGGGGCTGCAAACCCAGTCCGGCAAGTTCGAGTTCGTGCCCTCCTCATTGCTGCGCGGCGACCCCGACAACCCGGAGCGCCCGCCGCTGAACCGGTATATCCCCTCCTGGGAGGGGCCGCACACGACCGAGTTGGTCGGACGCTACCCGCTACAGATGCTGTCCACCCATTCGCGCTACAGCTTTCATACCGTCGGCGACGGCAAGGACTCGACCATCAACGACGTGGCCGATCACCGGGTCAATATCGATGGCTATTACTACTGGGTGATGCGCATCAATCCGGCTGATGCCGAGGCGCGCGGCATACGGCATCATGACCTGATCCGGGTGTTCAACGACCGGGCCAGCGTGCTTTGCGCCGCCGACGTCAGCGCGCTGATGGCGCCTGGCGTGTGCAAGGCCTACGAGTCGAGCGCCGAGTTGGACTTTTTTGAAGACCCGCGCTTTGGCCGGGTGGACCGCGGCGGCTGCGTCAATTTGCTGACGCCGCGCCGACCGCAGATGAAAAACACCGATGGAATGGGGGCCAACTCCTGCCTGGTCAACTTCGAGCCGTATGTTTTCCCCCAAACCGAAAAAGCCGAGTAAAACATCATGAGCCAATGGAATCTGATCATTGACGTGGCGCGCTGCGTGAATTGCAACAACTGCGTGCTGGCCAACAAGGACGAATTCGTGGGCAATGAGTTCCCCGGCTACAGCGCGCCCCAGGCCCTGCACGGGCCATCGACCATCCGCATCGAGCGCAAGGTGCGCGGCCAGGGACACATGGTTGATGCCGCCTATCTGCCGCTTCTGTGCAATCACTGCGACGACGCGCCGTGCGTCAAGCAGTCGTCGGGCGCGATCACGAAAAGGGCTGATGGCATCGTGATCGTCGATCCGCTCAAGGCCAAGGGACGCAAGGAGCTTGTCGCCACCTGTCCCTATGGCGCCATGGTCTGGAACGAAGAGCAGTCGGTGCCCCAGCAATGGATATTCGATGCGCATCTGCTGGACAAGGGATGGCAGGAACCCCGATGCACCCACTCCTGCCCCACGGGGGCGCTGCGCGCCGTCAAGGCCGACGCCGCGCAGATGGCCGAACGGGTGCGCGCCGAAGGTCTCAAGGTATTGAAGCCGGAGTTGAACACCCGTCCGCGCGTGTACTACAAGAATCTGTACCGCTTTACTGATTGTTTCATCGGCGGTAGCGCGCTTGTGCGCGAGGCAGGACGGCTGGAATGCGTGCAAGGCGCCACCGTGGAACTGATTCAGGAGGGCAAGACCGTTGCTCGCACCTCGACCGATGCATTCGGCGATTTCCGCTTTGACGGTCTTGGCGTCGATTCGGGCAAATGGCAAATACGTGTTACCCACCCCGAGCACGGCGGCGCTACCGCCGAGGCCGTGCTGGGAACAACGCAGGTGCTAGGCGAATTGCTGCTCAGTCATACCGGTGAGCAGGCATAAAAGTCGTTTGGACAATCCGAAAATCACCGCTTGCCTTTCTTTTCACACGTTCTCAGGGCGGGTGGGGATAAGGTTGTGGAGCATCATTCTTGCGCTAAATTTCCGGGGTTTTCCTTTATTTAGTATGGGAGCCACGCAACCATGATCGACAAAATCGCGCGCTCGGTCGCCGATGCGCTGGCCGACACGCCCGACGGCGCCACGGTGTTGATCGGCGGCTTCGGCACCGCCGGCATTCCCGGTGAACTCATCGACGGCCTGATCGAGCAAGGCGCGAAAGATCTCACCGTGGTCAACAACAACGCCGGCAACGGCGACACCGGCTTGGCCGCGCTGCTGAAGACCGAGCGGGTGCGCAAGATCATCTGCAGTTTTCCGCGCCAGGCCGACAGTTATGTGTTCGAGGCGCTGTACCGCGCCGGCAAGATCGAGCTGGAAGTCGTGCCCCAGGGCAACCTGGCCGAGCGCATCCGCGCCGCTGGCGCCGGCATCGGGGCGTTCTTCTGCCCCACGGGGTACGGCACCGACCTGGCCCAGGGCCGCGAGACGCGCGTCATCAACGGCAGGCCGTGCGTACTGGAATACCCCATTTACGGCGACCTGGCCTTGGTCAAGGCCGAGCGCGGCGACCGCTGGGGCAACCTTACCTACCGCAAGGCCGCGCGCAACTTCGGCCCAGTAATGGCGACGGCGGCGAAAAAAACCGTCGCCACCGTGCACGAGATCGTCGAGTTGGGCGCACTGGACCCCGAGGCCATCGTCACGCCCGGTGTGTTCGTCAGCCAGGTGGTGAAGATCGAGCGTACCGTCACGCAAGCGGGCGGTTTCAAAAAGGCGACATGATCCTAGTACTCCGTTCCACCAAAACATTGACATGAAATCGCGTCTTTGTCCGTCATGCTGCGTTGCAAATGCTCGCAATACCACTCGGTATTGCTGTGCTTTGCGCCTTGCCTGGCGAACAAATCCATCGATTTCATTTGTCAACCTTTTGGTGGAACGGAGCACTAGAAACCACAGTTGAGCGCTTGTCTTCAGGAAAAGAACCCCATGAGTGTTGAATTTCGTGGCTTCGCTGATCTTCACCGCTTAGGTGAGCGCGCCACGCACCTGATCACGCCGCCCTCGGGCGCGTCCAACCGAAGTTTCTAGGATATGAACTACCAGCGCAGAACCAAGGAGCAACTGGCCGCCCGCGTGGCGCAGGACCTTTTCGATGGCGCAGTGGTCAACCTGGGCCTCGGCCAGCCCACGCTGGTGGCCAACCACCTTCCGCCGGGGCGCGAAATCGTTCTGCACAGCGAAAACGGCATCCTGGGCATGGGCCCGGCGCCGACGGCGGGCACGGAGGACTATGACCTCAGCAACGCCGGCAAGCAGCCGGTCACGCTGCTGGCCGGTGGCGCGTTCTTTCACCACGCCGACAGCTTTGCCATGATGCGCGGCGGGCACATCGACATTTGCGTGCTGGGCGCTTTTCAGGTCAGCGGCACGGGCGATCTGGCGAACTGGAGCACCGGCGA
>JAITMV010000028.1 GCA_031277295.1 Burkholderiaceae bacterium
TGCCGCCCTTCGCATTCCACCGCCATCGCTTCGGGCGTTCGCTCGGCTTGCCGCTCGAATAGCTCATGAATGCATTTGTCCGATGGGTATTCCGCTTGCGTCTGGTTCCACTGCTTGACCACCAAATGCCACTCCTGAGCATCCATTAACGGCAACTGGCCCAGTTGAGTTTGAGGCTCTTGTATCGCCGCTGTCAGAAGCCGTATGAAGTGGCCTGACATCCGTTCAATCGTGGCAGCGTCAAATAGATCGGTGGTGTATTCGATGTAGCCGTCAAAACTTTCCCCGTCGTGCAAAACCAAGCTGAGGTCGAACGGCACGGCCTCCACCGGAATATCCTCGCGCCGCATCCTCAAGCCCGGCAACACTATCGAATCCGGCAGCGCGCTTTGCAGCACAAACATGACTTGAAATAACGGTGTCTCACCCCCTGTTCGCTGTGGCGCCAGCGCCTGCACCAAGCGATCCAAGGGCAATTGCTGGTGTTCCAACCCATCCAGCACGACTTGCCGTAGCTCTTGCGCGTGCTCCAAAAAACTGGTCTGCGGACGTATCGGCGCGCGCATCACCAGGGTGTTGACGAACATCCCGATCAAGCCCTCCAACTCAATCGTCGAGCGGCCTGACACCGGCACACCCACGCCAAAGTCGCGCTGTCCGCTCCAGCGCCACAGCAGCACCTGAAAGGCCGCCAGCAGCGTCATGAAAGCAGTCAAACCGTGGCCTTGGCTGAAATCGCGCAACTGCCGCGCCAACTCAGGAGGCACTTGCAGCCGCTGTCGCGCGCCGCGTTGACTGCGCTCGAATTGACGCGGACGATCAGTCGGCAGGGCCAGTTGTTGCGGCATTCCGGCCAGTTGCTTGGCCCAATAATCGAGTGCATCCGCCCATGCGGGGCTTTCGGCTTGCTCACGCTCCCACTGCGCGTAATCAGCGTACTGAATCGGTAACTCGGTCAGCGGACTTGCTTGCCCGGCACCGAAAGCGCGCACCAGCGCCCCCAGTTCCGTCAGCATGAGTTCAAGTGAACCGCCGTCGCCGATGCTGTGGTGCAAGTTGAGCAGCAGCAAGTGCTCTGACTCGGATTCGCGTAGCAAACTCACGCGCAGTAGCGGACCACGGGATAAATCGAAAGGCTGCGCCACTTCCTGCTGGATGCGGCGACCAATCTCGGCTTCTCGGGCTTCGGGTGCCAGCGCTGACAGATCGTGCCGCGCCATCTGCCAGGACTGGTATGGGTGAATGCATTGCACCACCGAACCTTCATGTTCAGCAAAGGTAGTGCGCAACGCCTCATGCCGACGCACGATTTCGACCATGCTGCGTTCAAGCAGTGCGGCATCGAGCGTGCCGCTCAAACGCATCAGATACGGGATGCTGTAGGCGGTACTTCCCGGATCAAGTTGATCCAAAAACCACAAGCGCTGTTGCGCGTAAGAGGCTGGGACTGTTTGATCGTTGCTGCGCCGCGTGATCGTGCAAGCTCTCTGGCCAATCGCTTGAATGCCACCCCCGATGGCGTCAATGGCCGCCGCCAGCGCCGACAGATTGGATGCCTCGAAAATGCTACGCAACGGCAAATCCACCTTGAACTGCGCGCGCAGCCGCACCGCCAACTGCGTGGCCAACAGCGAATTACCGCCCAAGTGCGAAAAAAAACTGTCCGTCAACGAGACCGGCGCGCCGCCTAGCAGCTCGGAACATAAAGCAGCCAAGGCTGTTTCCGTCGGGGTCATCAATCCCGACGGACGCTTTTGCTCCGCAGATGGGGGGCTTGGCGTTGGGCGCTGCCAATGCCACAGCGGTTGGAACTGGCCTTGCAGATACAGCCTACGGCACTGCAAGCGCTGGATCTTGCCGCTGGAAGTGCGCGGTATTTGTCCGGGCTTGACCAGAACCAGCGCGTGCAGCTCCGTCAGTTCGTGCTGCTCGGCCAAGTCGGCCATCACGCGCGCCGCAAGCGTTTCGGTGCGGGCGGTTTTGCGAAAGTCAACCTCTTGCACCGCCACCAGCGCGGATTCCTGCTCCTCATCAAGGGTGAAGACCGCGCAGCCGTTTACACGAAAAGCCGGGTCGGCTTGCTCAATCGTGACCTCTATATCCTGCGGATAAATGTTGCGCCCGTTCAGGATAATCAACTCCTTGGCGCGCCCGGTCACGTACAACTGCCCGTCAGCGACAAAGCCCAGATCGCCCGTGCGCAAAAAACCCCCACGGCCATCGGCCAAGCGCGCGCCGAAGGTCTGCGCTGTTTGCTCTGGGTTGTGCCAGTAGCCTTGCGCCACACTGGGGCCGCGTAGCCAAATCTCCCCTACCCAGCGCTCGGGCAACTCGCTAGCGTGTCCGGCATCGACAATGGCCAATTCTTGTCCGAAGTGCCGCCAAGAGCCAACACTGATTACCTGTACGCACCTACCTGCATCGTTTGATGTTGCTTCAACCGCTTGTCCTTGCTCCAGCGATTCGCGCACCAGTGTCAGTGACTGCGGCTGGCCTGTTTCAAGCGGCTGAGCCGCAGAGACGAATACCACCGATTCAGCCAGACCATACGAGGGTCTGAGCGCCTGTGTCGCTAGTCCGCAGGCAGCAAAGCGCTCCTGAAAACGTCGCAACGTCTGCAAGCGCACGCGCTCGGCGCCATTGAGCGCCACCTTCAGGGCGCTTAAGTCCAGCGTCGCGCGCTGAGCGTCACTGACTTTATTAATGCACAACTCGTAGGCAAAGTTCGGCGCGCCGGTAAATTGCGCGCGGTAGTCCGACAGCGCTTTCAGCCAGCGAAATGGGTTGGTCAAGAAAGCTGCCGGGGCAAACTGGATGCAGCAACAGCCGGCGAATATCGGATACAAGATCCCCCCAACAAGTCCGAAATCGTGGTATGCCGGCAGCCAAGAGACACCGGTGTCCTCGCGCTGTGTGCGGTAAGTTGCGTGACTAGCTTGCAGGTTGGCCAGAACATTGGCGTGGCTGACCATCACCCCGCGCGGCGCCGACGTGGAGCCTGAGGTGTATTGCAAAAAGGCAATGTCGCCCGCCTCGCTGGCCGGCTCCCGCCAAACCGACGCATTGACAGACGGTAACTGGTCCAGGCTCAGGCAGTGCATACCGTCCAGCGCCGTTCCGATGCCGCGCGCATCGTTGCGCGAAAACAACCGTCCCGCTACACCGCTGAGCGTCAGTAGCGCAGCCGGACGAGCGTCTTCAACGATACGCAACAAACGCGGTAGCGTGCGTGTGCTGGCCGGCGCCAATGCGGGTACGGCAATCACGCGTGCATACACACAGGCCCAGAAAGCCACCACATAATCCAGCCCAGCCGGAAAAACCAGCATCACCCGATCACCAGGCCGCGTGCATTGCTGTAGTAACGCGGCTACACATCGTGCCTGGCAGTCCAATTGATCGAACGTGAGCGTACTCCCAAGTGTCTCGCCTTGATCGAGAAAGCCAAATGCCATACGCCCAGCGTCGCTGCGTGCCCGCCTGCGCAACAACTCAAACAAGGTTTGCGCTGACTTTATATTACAAATATCCAGCGTGGACTTTGACTCACGGCGTTCCACATCGTGTCTTGGGAATAAAGATAGCGCACCCATACAATCATTACCCTTTAGTGATAATCTTTGAGTAACAACATTTTAAATAAGGAGTCTCTGCACAACTCACTACCATTCGGGCTGAAGTTCTGTCGTTACCCTTGATTTTTGTAGGGATACTCTTCGACAGAGCTTCAGGGCGAACGGAGTTAATCACAACACCGTTCAGTTAAGGACATGAGTCTTTATTCGTCACTCCTGCGAAGTTCCCTGTCATTCCCGTGGAAGCGCATTGGCGCCAACTAACCTAAGCTCCGTTATTCCCGCGAAGGCGGGAATCTAGAGGCGTTTGATCCAGCGCCGGCTCTTGAGTAAAAGCCCCTGGATTCCCGCCTTTGCGAGAGTGACGAAAGGGTAAAACCGCGCCGGTTTCATAGGTTACGGGCGGCGCGCCATCGGCATGGAGCGCTGAGACGAATTTTGCGGGGCCGACTGAGAACGTGTTTACGATCTCGGCGCGAGTGAGGTTCTTTTCTTCACTCGCCTGCTTGCTGAAAAGGCCAATACCCACCCCCAGCCGGGCCGCGCACGCCTCATGCCGGAGCAGCAAGCCGGTTTTTGGTAAATGCGGATCGCGCCGCGCAGACAACGCAAATGATGTAATCGCACACCCCCGAGTACATGCTTGCCGACGGCATAAAAGTGATATCTCTTTCTTTGAGATGTGGAGTTGCAATTCTGTCACTTGGCGTTCACTTTTTTCATGAGTGAAGTTGCAATTCTGTCCTGCCACCTTGCATTCACTTTTTCATGATGGCCCATTAAAGAGGCCATGTCAACGACCTGTTTGTGAACTATTTGCTATTTTGCATTTTTTTATTTGGCGCCATATTTTTCTCTTGTCTCGGCAAGAAGAAATCTAAAAAAACAATCCACATATTTTACACATTGATGCCAGACTTATAATTTGTAGCACCTTCCAAAGGTGCACCGGGATTGAGATTTTGCAATGCGAAATGACGATACCGGTTTGTAAATCCTAAGTTGCCGTAGTCATTGGTTTTATTTTCAATAGTCTTGTTTGTTTTTGTTTGTAACTGTTGCGTTTTTTGTTACTGTTTGATTTTTCTGTTAAACTTTTTTTGACAGTTTGCCCGCACTTGAGGCGCACTGCATCGTTGCGTTGTGGCCACAGTCAGTAGTAGGCCCTAGACTTGGTTAGCGGGGTGCTGTTGCCCGCTGGGCGCATACGGCCATTCGCGTGACGGCAAGCGTGAGGAACCGCAGATCGTCTTCGGGCTGCTGTGCTCGGCTGAGGGCTGCTGTGTCGAATGGCGCATGCGCCAGCGTCTGAAACCCATGTTGTTTGACAATGAGTTCCTCCAACGAACCAATGTCGCCAAGCTTGCGCAAGGCGCACTACTTTTTCTTCGTCATTCCCACGAAGGCGGGAACCCATTGAGCCGTGGTGATTGCTGAGAGATGGATACGCTGCATGGATTCCTGCCTGCGCGGGAATGACGAAAGGAGGGGAATGACAGGGAGCTTCGCATCAATGCCGAAGAAAAGTAGCTGGCTCATGCCTTACCTGCCCGAACGGTTGTGGCGCGTCTGGGCACGTTGCCGCATTGACTTGCCTTGCGGCGCGGAGGCAGGCAACTCGGGCAGGGGAATATCTTTTTCGTCGGTTGGGTAGCCGAACTTTTGGCGCAACTCGCGGTAGTTCTCGGGCATCGGCGGGCGCGGGTAGCCGTGTTGCAGCAGCCAGATTTGGCATTTGCGTTGCCAGTCTATTTCGCCTTTCTCGATGTCAACCGGGTACCAGTAGATGCTATTGATGGCTTGATATAGCGTCATTTTGGGCGCGGGGGGGTCAAATTGGAGATAGGCGATGGGCTTCGCGCCACGCTCCAGCAGCCAATAGACCTTGTCGAAGTTGGCGTAGCGAGCGTAGTCGAACAGGATGGTTTGGCCGCCCGTTTTGTCAACATCGGAGATGGGTGCATTGATGTCGGCTCCGTGCTCGATCAGCATCTGCACGTACTGCCACTGGCCTTGCTAGATAAAGGCTTTGTACAGCAGGTTTTCGCCGTTGCTGTAGTACGCGCTGGGGTCGCCGCCGTGCTCCAGCAGCAGCTTCAGGTAAGTGGGGTCAATCTTTTGTGCTGGATCGCAAAGACCATCGCGTTGTCGTATCGGTGGATTTCTTTCTTCTTGGCGTAGGTTTCGACGACATAAGTCTGGTGCGCATTCGGATCGGCTCCGTTCTCCAACATGGCGCGCAAGCCTTCGGCGCTTTCGGTCATGATCGGCCAGGCCAGCAGCGGAAAGCCGTCGCCGCGCTCGGAGAAGATCACGTCCGGGTTGACGTGTTCTTCCTTCATCAAGCGCCGCACTTCGACGGCGTCGTTGCGTTCGGCGGCAATGGCCAACTGCCGCGCCTTCGGGTCTTTGAAGGTACGCTCCCAATACCACCTGTGAGCGTGACTGGGGTTACGGCGGCTGCAATGGCTGTGGTGAGGCGGGCGCGTCGCAGCCAGCCAAGACAAGGGCCAGTAGCGCCAGCAGCAGCCAGCGCCCCTGGTACAGCGGATGCCGCTGGCTCATACCTTACCTGCCCAAACGGTTGTGGTGCGTCTCGTAGTGTTGCAGCGTTTTGATCCGCGTTTGTTCGGGTGCTGCCTCAAATGGGGTCATCATTGGGCGCGTTACCGCCGTCAATTTGCCAGCGCCAATTGCACATATTGAGCGACGGGAACACCCAGAACTCAACGCAGACCCCTTTTGGGAAAGATCACCCCCCAGACTCACACCGTCGCCAGCGCCTGATCCAGATCGGCCAGCAGGTCGTCGATGTGCTCGATGCCGACGCACAGGCGCACGGTTTCTTCCTTGACGCCGGTCTTGGCCAGTTCTTCGGGCGACAACTGGCGGTGCGTGGTGCTGGCCGGATGGGTGGCCAGCGATTTGGTATCGCCGATGTTCACCAGGCGGGTGAACAATTGCAGCGCATCCAGAAAACGCGCACCGGCGGCGCGGGCATCGTCGCCGGCAGCGGATTTGACGCCGAAGGTGAGTAGCCCGGAGGCGCGCCCCCGCATGGCGCGTTGCACCAGCGCATGGTCGGGGTGATCGGCCAGGCCGGCGTAGCTGACCCATGCCACCTTGGGATGTTTTTGCAGATGCCGCGCCACGGCCAGCGTGTTGTCGCAGATGCGATCCATGCGCAGCGCCAGGGTCTCGATGCCTTGCAGAATTTGCCAGGCGTTGAAGGGCGACAGCGCCGCACCGGTATTGCGCAGCGGCACCACGCGGGCGCGGCCAATGTAGGCGGCGGCGCCCAAGGCCTCGGTATAGACGACGCCGTGGTAGCTCACGTCCGGCTCGTTCAAACGTTTGAAGCGCGTCTTGTGTTCGGCCCACGGGAACTTGCCGCTATCGACGATGGCGCCGCCCAGCGTGGTGCCATGTCCACCCATGTATTTGGTCAGCGAATGCACGACGACGTCGGCGCCAAGCTCAAAGGGGCGCAGCAGGTAGGGGCTGGCGACGGTGTTGTCGACGATCAGCGGCACGCCGTGCTGGTGCGCAATGGCGGCGACGGCGGCGATGTCGGTCACGTTGCCGGCGGGGTTGCCAATGGATTCGACGAACACGGCCTTGGTCTTGCCGTCGATCAGCGCGCCAAAGCTG
>JAITMV010000037.1 GCA_031277295.1 Burkholderiaceae bacterium
AAAAATCTGCCGAAATCAGTGCCAGGCAAGGCGCAAACCGCAGCAATACTGCATGGTATTGCGAGGATTTGCTTGCGCCGCATGGCGCTGATTCTCGGTAGATTTTGTTTGCGAACTTCTAACTCAGGACACTAGGATTATTCCCTGTGATACGGATGCCCGGCGTTGATCGACCAGGCGCGGTATAACTGCTCGATCAGCAGCACCCGCGCGAGCGCGTGCGGCAGCGTCAGATCGGACAGGCGGATGCGCTCATGCGCGGCAGCGCGCAAGGCCGGCTCCAGCCCGTCGGGGCCGCCGATCAGCAGCGCCGCACCGACGCCCTGCTGTTGCCAATGACGTAGCCGCTCGGCCAGCGCCGGGGTGCTCAGCGCCGCGCCGCGTTCGTCGAGCGCGACGATGTGCGCGCCCTTCGGCAAAGCCGCCTCGATGCGCGCGCGCTCGGCGGCCATGCACTGCGCGGCGGTTTTGCCGCCAGCGCGCGGCTCGGTTTTGATGACCTTGAGTTCAATCCGCAATTCGGACGCAAAGCGCTTGGCGTAGTCGTCCCACGCCGCTTGCGCCCAGCCGGGCTGGCGCTGGCCAACGGCGACGACGGTGAGCTTCACGGCCCCCGCCGTCTCAGGCCGCGGACTTGCGGCGCGGCGCGGTTTTAGCGGTAACGGTTTTTTTGACCACGCTTTTTTTGGCGCCGACTTTCGCGCCCGATGGCACGGCGGGCTTGGCCGCGCCCCGCTTCAACCGCACCGGCTTTTCGCCCCAGATTTCTTCCAGGTTGTAGTACTGGCGAATGGCCGGCTGCATGATGTGAGCGACGGCGCTGCCGCAATCGACGATGATCCATTCGCCGTTGTCTTCGCCTTCGGCACGCGGTTTGGCGAAACCTTGTTCACGCACCTTGTCGCGCACGCTGGCGGCCAGCGCCTTGGTCTGGCGGCTGGAGTTGCCGCTGGCGACGATCACGCGCTCGAACAGCGGCGACAGATGCTCGGTGTTGAACACGCGGATGTCGTGCGCTTTCACGTTTTGCAATCCATCGACGATGGCGCGCTGGAGTTTTTGCAAGTCTTTTTTGGCTGCGGATTCGCTCATCAGGCTCACCCTGAAAACGGCAGTTGAACACGCCCGCCGGTGCCGCCACGGCTAAGGCGATGCTGAATAAGTCCCTGCGGATGAGCGCGCCTCGGTTTGGGATGGGCTGCGAGGCGCAAAGCACAGCAATACTTGGCGGTATTGCGAGCATTTGCAACGCCGCAGACCGCCCAAAACGAGGATGCGATCACCGCATGAGACTTGTTCGGCGTCGCCTTAGCTCGCGTAGATTGGTTCAGAGGTTTCATAGGTAAAGATGGTGTTCGGCAATATACCCGGCCACCGGGGCGGGCACCAGGTGGTCAAACGGCTGTCGGGCGACCACCAGGCCGCGCACCTCGGTAGCGCTGTGCGGCATGGCGGGAAGTTGTAGCACACGCACGCAGGCCGGATCAACGGTCATGCCGGGCAGCGGATGTGCGGGATCGAAGACGGCCGCGGCGCTGCCCGCGTCGGCGCGAACAGCGATCACCGGCGTGACTAGCAAGACTATTTCGCCGGCTCGCCGCCAGGTGTGGAAGGCCGCCGCCTGGTCGGCGCCGATGAGCAAAAACAACTCGGCATCCGGATATTGGGCGCGCAACTCGCTCAGGGTATCAATGGTGTAGCTGGGGCCGCCGCGCTCCAGTTCGCGTTGGTCGATCAGTATCTTGGGCAGCGCTCCGAAGGCCAGGCGGCACATCGCCAGCCGGTGGACGGCGGCGCTCAAGGTCTGCGACTTGTGCCACGCCCGACCGGTGGGGACGATGTGCAGACGGTCGAGCCGCAGTTGTTCAACGGCGGCGCACGCCAGCGCGACGTGGGCGTCGTGCGGCGGGTCGAACGCGCCGCCGAACAAGCCGATGCGCCTCACCCCGGTTGCCGCCTTCAAGTTTTGATCGCCCGGTGACCAATGTCGCGCCGGTATTGCATACCGTCGAAGTGAATGGCGCGCGCGGCGTCGTAGGCGCGTGTCTGCGCCTGCCGCACCGTTACGCCCAGCGCGGTGACGCACAGCACGCGCCCGCCAGCGGTTTTGAGCTGCTCGCCATCAGCCGCGGTACCGGCGTGAAACACCATCACATCGTCAGCCGCCGCGGGCAAGCCGGTGATCAGATCGCCCTTTCTCGGGCTTGACGGATAGCCGGCGGCGGCCAGCACCACGCCTAGCGCGGCGCGGCGGTCCCATTGCAGTTCGACTTCGTCCAGTCGGCCGTCGGTGGCCGCCAGCAATACGTCGACCAAATCGGACTTCAGGCGCAGCATGATCGGCTGCGTTTCAGGGTCGCCCAGGCGGGCGTTGAATTCCAGCGTTTTGGGCTGGCCCTTGGCATCGATCATCAGGCCGGCGTACAGAAAACCGGTGAACGGCGTGCCGTCTTTATCCATGCCTCGCACGGTGGGCAAGATGATGTCGCGCATGATCCGTGCATGCACGTCGGGCGTGACCACGGGCGCGGGCGAGTACGCACCCATGCCGCCAGTGTTGGGGCCCTGGTCGCCGTCTCGCAGGCGTTTGTGGTCCTGGCTGGTGGCCAGCGCCGCGACATGCTTGCCGTCGCTGAGGACGATGAAGCTGGCCTCCTCGCCGCTCAGGAATTCTTCGATCACTACGCGCGCGCCGCCTTCGTTGTGCGTCACACCCAATGAATTGCCGCCGAGCATGTCGTCGATGGCGGCGTGCGCCTCATCTTTGGTCGCGGCCACTACCACGCCCTTGCCCGCCGCTAGCCCATCAGCCTTGACGACGATGGGCGCGCCCTTTTGATCGACATACGCATGCGCGGCGGTGGCGTCGCTGAAAGTCCGGTATTCGGCGCTCGGGATGCCGTGGCGGTGCATGAAGTCTTTGCTGAACGCCTTGGAGCTTTCCAGCCGCGCCGCCGCCCGCGTGGGGCCAAAGATGCGCAACCCGTGGGAACGGAAATCATCCACCACCCCGGCGGCCAGCGGCTGCTCGGGGCCGACCACGGTCAGCCCGATCTTCTCTTGCAGCGCCCAGTCGCGCAACTGCGTCAGATCGGTGATCGGTACATTGGTCAAATCCGCCATCAGCGCCGTGCCGCCGTTACCGGGGGCCACATACGCCCGCTGCACCTTGGGCGATTGCGCCAGCTTCCAAGCCAGCGCATGTTCACGACCGCCGCCGCCGATGACCAAAATTTTCATGTGTTACGTCCTGCGTCCTTGCCGTCAAGCAATGACAAATGTCATTCATTCATCGATCACCGCGTTGTGGTACACGTCCTGCACGTCGTCCAAATCTTCCAGCATATCCAGCAACTTTTGCATTTTTTGGCCATCTTCGCCGCTGAGGTCGATGGTGTTTTCGGCCCGTAGCGTTACCTCGGCCAACTCGGGCGTGAAGCCGGCGGCTTGCAGCGCGTCGCGTACCGCCTCGAATTGCGCGGGGCTGCTCAGCACCTCAATGGCGCCGTCTTCGTCGCCGATGACGTCGTCGGCGCCGGCTTCCAGCGCCACCTCCATCACCTTGTCCTCGTCGGCGCCGGGCGCCAGCACGATCTGGCCGCAGTGCTTGAACTGAAACGCCACCGACCCCTCGCTGCCCATATTGCCGCCGTACTTGCTGAACACGTGGCGGACATCGGCCACGGTGCGCACGCGGTTGTCGGTCATGGTGTCGACGATGATCGCCGCGCCACCGATGCCATAGCCTTCATAGCGGATTTCCTCGTAGGTCACCCCTTCGAGGTTGCCGGTGGCCTTGTCTATGTTGCGCTTGATGGTGTCGGCCGGCATGTTGGCCGCCTTGGCCTTGTCAACGGCCAGCCGCAGCCGCGGATTGGCCGCCGGATCGCCGCCGCCAGCGCGCGCAGCCACCATGATTTCGCGTACCACGCGCGTCCAGATACGCTGGCGCTTTTCGTCCTGCCGCCCTTTGCGGTGCTGGATGTTGGCCCATTTGCTGTGACCGGCCATAAATTAGTCCTTGAGAGCGAAGAATGAATCCGGGCGGTAATTTTACTTTTCTGGTTTTTCGTCTGAGATGAAACACTCCCCCCCTGAGGCGCTTACGCGCCATCCCCCCTGAGGGGGGACGCACCCAGCGGCCTGGCAAAGCCAGCTCCACGGGTGCCCTGGCGTGGCTTGCTCCGCAGCCTTGCGGCTCTTTACGT
>JAITMV010000063.1 GCA_031277295.1 Burkholderiaceae bacterium
ATTCGCGTCATCGTCCCCGGCCGCACCTACCGGGTGGACAACGACGCCACGCACTCGCCCATGTTCCATCAGGTCGAGGGGCTGTGGCTGGGCGAAAACGTCAGCTTCAAAGACCTGAAAGTGACGTACCTGAACTTCTGCAAGGCGTTCTTCGAAACCGACGATCTGGCACTGCGTTTCAGGCCCAGCTACTTCCCCTTCACCGAGCCGAGCGCCGAAATCGACATTCAATTTCAAACCGGCCCGCTGGCGGGGCGCTGGCTGGAAGTGTCCGGCTCCGGCCAGGTACACCCGCAAGTGGTGCGCAACATGGGACTGGACCCGGAACGCTTTATCGGCTTTGCGTTCGGCTCCGGCATCGACCGGCTGGCGATGCTGCGCTATGGCGTGAACGATTTGCGGCTGTTTTTTGATGGCGACATTCGTTTCCTGAGCCAATTTCGATAATGCGTCAGAGCCTCTGCGCGATGAACGATCTCAACAATCTCAACGAACCGCAATCCATTTCGGCCATCTGGACCGATACCCGCGCAGCCGGGTTTGCCATGCCATCGGAGCCGCTGACTTGCTCGCTATTGCGCACCTTGGCTGCTTCAAAGCCTTCGGCCCGCTTTCTGGAGCTTGGTTCGGGCACAGGGCTGTCCACCGCCTGGCTGCTTGACGGCATGGATGCCGGCTCACGTCTGACCACTGTTGATAACGACGAATCGCTGCTGTCAATCCTCAAGCGTCATTTGGGCGCGGACCCGCGGCTCACCGTTGTGTGTTCCGATGGCGATGATTTTTTGCGCTCCATCCGTGGGGAGCGCTTCGACCTCATCTTTGCCGATACATGGGCGGGTAAATATCGCCTGCTTTACGAGACGCTCGAATTACTGAACCCCGCGGGTTTGTACGTCATCGACGACATGCTGCCGCAGCCCAACTGGCCGGAAGGGCACGCTCAGAAGGTCGCCGATCTGGTTGCCACTCTGGAAAGCATGAAAGGCTATCACGTCACAAAGTTATCCTGGGCCAGCGGCGTCGTTCTTGTCGCCAAGACCAACCCGAACAGTTAAAGGGCCAAGTCGTTCTGGCCTGACACCTACACAGTTTCGATCATGCAATTTCCCGAATCCTGGCTGCGCGAGTTCTGCAACCCGCCCCTGACCAGCGCGCAATTGGCCGACACGCTGACGATGGCCGGCCTTGAGGTGGAGGACATGCGCCCCGTCGCGCCGCCGTTTTCCAACGTGGTGGTGGGCGAGATCAAACACGCCGAACAACACCCCAACGCCGACCGCCTGCGCGTGTGCCAAGTGGACGCGGGCCAAGGCGCGCTGCTGAACATCGTTTGCGGCGCGCCCAACGCCCGCCCCGGCATCAAGGTGCCGTGCGCGCTGGTCGGAGCCGAGTTGCCGCCGGGCGAGGACGGCAAGCCGTTCAAGATCAAACTCGGCAAACTGCGCGGCGTTGAAAGCCAAGGGATGCTGTGCTCGGCGCGCGAATTGAAATTGTCCGACGACCACGGCGGCCTGCTGGAACTGGCGGCGAACGCGCCGGTGGGCGCCGACGTGCGCCAGGTGCTGAATCTGGACGACACCGTGTTCACGCTCAAGCTGACGCCCAATCTGGGCCACGCCCTCAGCGTCTATGGCATCGCCCGCGAGTTGTCCGCGCTGACCGGCGCGCCGCTGCACACACCGGCCTTGCCCAAGGTCGCGGTGGCGTTGCCCGGCGACGTGCTGCCGGTGCGCATCAGCGCCACCGATCTGTGCGGGCGCTTTTCCGGTCGTGTGATCCGGCACGTCAACACTCAAGCCGCCACGCCGCAATGGATGGTTGACCGCTTGGCGCGTTGCGGCCAGCGCAGCGTGACGGCGCTGGTGGATATATCGAATTACGTGATGTTCGAGTATGGCCGGCCCACGCACATCTTCGACCTCGACAAAATTCACGGCGGCCTGAACGTGCGCTGGGGGCAGCCGGGCGAACGGCTGAAGCTGCTGAACGGCAACACCATCGAAGTCGATGCCACCGTGGGCGTGATTGCCGACGACAACCAGGTGGAGTCGCTGGCCGGCATCATGGGCGGCGACGCCACCGCCGTGTCCAACGACACGAGCAACGTCTACGTCGAGGCCGCCTTCTGGTGGCCGGAGGCGGTGGCCGGGCGTTCGCGCCGCTTCAACTTTGCCACCGACGCCGGGCATCGCTATGAGCGCGGCGTCGATCCCGCGCTCACCGTCGAACACATCGACCGCATCAGCCAGTTCATCGTCGAAATCTGCGGCACGCCGCAAACCGCCTGCGGGCCAATCGACGACCAGCAGTCCAACCTGCCGCGCCCAGAACCGATAACGCTGCGGGTAGCGCGCGCGGCCAAGATCATCGGCATCCCGATCACTCAGACGCAGTGCGCGGACGTGTTTGACCGGCTGGGTTTGGCGTTTACAGAGGGTAAGGGTGCCATTACCGTCACGCCGCCAGCGTATCGCTTTGACTTACGGATTGAAGCAGACCTGATCGAGGAGGTCATTCGCGTCATCGGCTACGCGCAGTTGCCAGAAACCACGCCGCCGCTGGCGCCCGTCGCGCCGCGTATGCGTTCGGAGTCGCGCCGCGACCGCTTCGACGCGCGGCGCGCGCTGGCCGCGCTGGGCTATCTGGAAACCATTAACTTCAGCTTCGTCGATGAAAGCTGGGAGCGCGATCTGGCTGCTCACACCAACCCGATCCGGCTGCTCAACCCGATAGCCAGCCAAATGGGCGTGATGCGCTCGTCGCTGATCGGCTCGCTGCTGCAAGTGGTCAAGCACAACACCGACCGGCGCGCCGACCGGATGCGCCTGTTCGAGGTGGGCCGCGTATTTCGACGCGACGCCAGCGTGACCGCTTCCGACCACGACGTGCAAGGCATCGACCAGCCCATGCGTGTGGCCGGCATCGTGTATGGCCCTGCCGGGCAGCAGGGCTGGGAAGGTAAACAGCCGCTCGCTGATTTCTTCGATGTCAAGGGTGATGTCCAAGCGCTGCTTGAGCACCGCCGGCCGGTGTTCGAGCGCGCCGAGCACCCTGCCCTGCACCCTGGCCGCTCAGCGCGCATCGTGCTGGACGGCCAGCCGGTCGGCATCGTCGGCGAACTGCATCCGCGCTGGCGTCAAAGCTGGGAACTGCCGCACGCGCCAGTGCTGTTCGAGTTGGATCTGAACGCCGTGCTCGCGCGCCCGCTGCCCCTGGCTCAACCAGTGCCACGCCAGCAGGCGGTCGAGCGCGACATTGCCGTGGTGGTAAAAGAATCGGTAACGCACGCGCAGCTCATGGCGGCGGTACGCGCCGCGCCCACCGGTGGACTGCTGCGCGAAGCGATGCTATTCGACATTTATCGCCCCAAACCGGGCAGCGAAGCCACGGCGGGCATGACCGCGGGCGACAAAAGCCTGGCGGTACGCCTGCTGCTGGGCAGTGACAGCCAAACGTTGACCGACGAACGCATCGGCGCGGCCATCGACTCGGTCATCGGCCAGCTTCAAAATGATCTTGGGGCGCGGTTGCGCGGCTAAGATGAACCAAGGAGAAACACGCATGGCCACCAAGTCCGGCACCGCGGTGCTTGAACTGCCAGTTGACACTCTAGAGACCTCGGCACTAACCAAGGCGCAGTTGGCCGAGATGCTATTCGAGCAAATCGGCCTGAACAAGCGCGAGTCCAAGGAAATGGTCGATGCTTTTTTCGCCCTCATCTGGAAACGTTTGGTCGCCGGCGAAGAAGTCAAGCTGCCGGGTTTCGGCAATTTCCAGATGCGGGTCAAGGCGCCACGTCCCGGCCGCAACCCACGTACCGGCCAACTCATTCCCATCGATGCCCGCAAGGTCGTCACCTTCCATGCCAGCCAAAAGCTCAAGGACATGATCCAGTCGGCACCGGGCACGGATACCACGATAATCGACGATTTTTAACCTGGAAACGGTAGTTGAACGCGCCCAAGCTAAGCTGTGTCATTGGGTGAGTTGACAAGGGTGAGCGCTGCGGCGCCAAGGAAGCACACGCCAAGGAAGCACACCTGCGCGCCCTCGGACAGCGCGAACAAGGCGGGCCCCAGCCACTGGCTCAGTTTTCCATGACGCTCACGCGCCACCCGCGATGCATGAAACGTTTGGCGTAGAGGCAACCCACGTGGTTGCCCTGTGTGCTCTACACCGGCCCTTGCCCAGCAAGCGTAGGGCGGGGTTCACCCCGCCATCCCCCGGTTTCGCGAAGCGGCGCTTGTGGCGGGGCGAACCTCGCCCTACTTTTGCTTTTTTTGCGGCGTCCGCCCCCATCCCTCGCCGCACGAATGCATTACCCGGTATCGCCACGATTTGCACCTTGCCTGACAAACCACGCTCATTGACCCGTGGATACCGCACGGCAGTGCAGCGCCACACTGGCCAAGCCGCCCTCAGCAAGGACGAAAACACCGCCAAGCGCGTTGCCCGCAAGGAGCGCGCCAACACCGCCTTCGCCATCGGACAAGCGAACCTATCGAACGTCTGAATCCGTAACCTCAAGAAGGAAAGGTCTCACCCGCAAGGTGATGTGTTTTTCCTCTTCAACTCACGGATTCAGGGAACATGCAGCGCCCAGTCTCACAAGGACAAAGCCACCAAAGCACGCAAGCCGATCTTCGCACCCCCAGGAAACCTCTGAACCTGGAAACCGCAGTTGAGCGCTTGTTATCTTCGAGAAAGCCGCATGAACATTGGTTTTTATGGCTTCGATGACCTTCACCACTTGGGTGAAAGCGCTACGCACCCGATCAGGCCGCCCTCGGGCGCGCTGGCGGCGTTGCTCGTCCTTGCAGGCAGTAGCTGAAGCGGCGTCCTCGCGCCTTGCCAGCCCACCCGATGACGACTCAGCTCAGGCGCGTCCAACTACGGTTTCCAGGTTGAAAGCAAATGCTCGCAATACCGCTCAGTATTGCAGCGCCTCGCGTCTCATAGCCCATCGGCGAGTCCACAGCACGCTTAGCCCGCGTAGATTTATTCAGAGGCTCCCTAGATGTAACGATTGGTTAGGCACAGATTCAGAGATCACCACGTCGGCACACTCTCTTAACTGTTGCTCGAGAGTCTGTTAAGGCATTTAAAAATACACTTAAATTGTAAAATTTTTGAAACAATGGTAGTCAAAATTAAAATTCGAAGTATACTGCCAGCAGTTCATACGCCATATTAATTTACGTGTGTGTATTTACTCTCGATTATATTAGTGATACTCCGATGGATTGGATCGAAGGATCATACTTTCAAGGGTGCGGGGCAGGCATGTTCGGTCTTGTTGCATATCAAGAAAGCGAATGCATCGCGGTATCCTCGCGGACAACCAATGCGAACTTTTTTACCACTAGGGAGCCTCTGAACAAATCTACGCGGGCTCAGTGTGCTGTGGACTCGCCGATGGGCTGTGAGACGCGAGGCGCTGCAATACTGAGCGGTATTGCGAGCATTTGCAACAAAGCAGGCCACCCGAATACGGGATACGCCACCAGCCGCGCCAGATTTGTTCAGAGGTTCCCTAGGCATTGCCGACCCTCAAGGTGTCAATGGTGCGCCTGCGCTGTCCAGATCGACGCGAGGAGGCCACGCTTCGGTGCTTCGTCTGATCGCCTCCATCGCCCGAGCGGTGCCCAGCGCGGATCGCTCTTTCGGAAGAGTTAAACCTTATGAAGACCTTTATTGACGCACACCCCATTGAATTCATAGGCGTTGTTCCCTTGAATGACTTATTTCTCTAAAAAAAGCTTGTACTCACGCTACAAAATGGATGTTACAAATTAACTTTAAATATTAATCACGATCATGACATTGCTGGCAACATTGGTGTAACTATTCTACAATGATTTGTACTGCCGTCGAAAAATGCGGAGCTTGTCAGCACTTGAACGATGCAGGGTGTAAGCGACGTATCGCCGACGCGCAGCGCAAACGAATGGGCATCGGCATTTGGAGCGCACGCGAGCATGAATAACGCGATGATGAACACAGTAATGCAATAGTAAAAAGGACTCAGAAATGACAGTGCAAAAACTCACCGACGACAACGGCTGGGAATTGACCGGCAGCGGCTGGCTTCCGGCCTCTTTATCAATGCTCGCTAGCGCCGCGGAGCCTGTGCCGACACAGGCAACGGCTTTCGCGCA
>JAITMV010000170.1 GCA_031277295.1 Burkholderiaceae bacterium
GTAATATTTTGTATTTTGCATGACGGTTTGCAACGAAAATTATCTTGTTTTGATGCCGTTCTGGGCATCCCATTACATACAAGCACGTAGGCTGAGATGAAGCGTAGCGTAATCCCAGCTTCAGGCGATGAATGCTGGGAAATCGAACTGTTGTTCCTGATCCTCAAGGAAGGCTGTCGGATCGAGGCATTGCAGTTGGAAAACGTCGAGCGCATTGAGACCGCGCTGGCCTTGTATTTGGTGGTGGCCTGGCGGATCAACCGGCTGATGCGTCTGGGACGATTGCTGCCGCAGTTGCCGGCAGATATCTTGTTCGAGCGCGACAAGTGGCGAGCCGCCTACGTGCTCAATCGTAAGAAGGCGCCCGCAGAGATACCTTCGCTACGCGAGGTGATCCGCCTGATTGCCCAGAGCGGCGGCTTCTTGGCTCGTAAAGGCGATGTGGGGAACCAGGCGCCAAGACCTTATGGCTGGGATTACGCAAGCTCGCTGTTTGTGTCCAGGCTATGCGGGCTGAGCGGGATCAATGAGATGTGTGTAATGGGATGGCTTAAGCGGGTGTTTTTGTACCGCTGCGGTTGAAGGGGTGGGTTGACGGTTTGGTGGTTTTGGGTGCGAATTTTTAAATCTGGAAATGGGTGGCTGAATACACCCTCTCAAGTCGGTTGGCGCGCAATGGGTAAAGCAGCGCTTGCCAGTGTGACTTGCTGCGGCGCACCCACCCACACCGCCAGCGCTGAGTAGTTGTCAGCGCCTTCCACGTCGGCCTTGGCTTCAGCGGCGCGACGCAGCAGCGCGAGCCATTCTTCCGCGCTGGCCGACAGGCGCAGTGAGCGTTCCATGACCTGCGGGGAGATCAATCGCCATAAGCCGTCGGTACACAGCAAAAAGGCGTCGCCATCGGCCAAGGGGTACGCGTCGGAGATGGTCGGCTCAACGATGGCGCGCGCACCCAGAGCGCGATACAACAGGTTGCTCTGAATCAACGGTTGCGCGCCATTGGCTGGCGAGGCTTCGCTGCTGCCTACCAAAGCGGCTGCCGCGCCTTCGCGCGAGCGTTGCGACAGGCTGTGGTCTTCGGTGCATGTCGCCAACACACCACGACGAAACCAATACAGGCGGCTGTCGCCGACATGCGCCCAACGCGCCAGCGCCGAACAGCGGTCGATGAACAGCGCGACCAAGGTCGCACTCATGCGTGCGTATTCCGCGTCGGCGCGCTGTTGCGACAAAATACCGGCGTTGGCTTGAGCGACGCCGCGCTGCACGCTGTCGGCCGTGATGGACGGCGCGTCCGTGAAGGTATTCAGCGCCGTGTCGACGGCAATGCGCGCGGCCCGCTCGCCGCCGGCATGGCCGCCTACGCCGTCGCTTACCACAAAGCAGCCAAAGCGCTCGTCCAGGTGGTAGCCCGTGGCGTCTTGGTTGGCGGCACGCTGGCCGGCGCAGGAAAATTGCGATGTCGATAGCGGAATGCCCGCGGCGGGCGCCGCCGCCATGTCATGCATGGTGATCCTCCCGCAAACGCTCCATTTCCTTGTCGTAGGCCTGCTGGAACGCAGAGCCAAAAACGGTATGAAAGTCGTCTTCGACGGCCGAGGTGGTTTCGGCATGCAGGCGTTGCAACTCACGCCACAGTCTCAGGTGGCGGCCACCGGGCAACAGCCTTTCGCTCAGGGTGCCATCGTGCGGCGTTTTCTGGTTCAGTGTGCCGGGGTCGAAACGCTGCAACAACATCAGCAGCGCCGCGCGCATACCGGCCACCATCCCAAGCTGGTGCGATTGCAGGTCGCCAAGCGCATCGTCCACCGCGGCTTCGGGCGAGAGAAAACCCGGCATACGTGCGCCGAACATCTGCATGAGCACCGCGCGTCCGCTGGGAAGAATTTTGAACGGGTTGTTTTCCTCGTCCACGATCATGGTGATTTCCGCGCGCACCTCGCGCTTGAGCACGGCGCGCGAAGACAGCAGTTCCATGGTGCCGTCGGTGAAAGCGCGAAGCAGGCGTCCGATGCGCCGCATGGTGTCAACGTCAACGGGCTGCTGGCCGGCGACGTCGGGCACGCCTGCGCCTTCGAAAAAGGCATGGAATAACTGTTCAAGCGTAGCGGCTTCGTTGCTGAGGCCAGCCGCCGCCGGCGCGTGCTCGGTTGCGACCGCTGGCTGCACGCTCGCGATGCTGGGGGTGATGGAAGCAACGTCCGGCGTCGCCGTCAAGGCAGGTTCGGTGTTTCCGGCGTCGGCCAGAATTTGGGCAGACGGCGCGGCAACAGGAAGCGGTGGGTTGAACTGGCTCGCGATCTCGTGAATGCGGTCCGTCCGGCCTAGGCTGGCGGGCGAGGACACCGGGGTCAACAGCGTGGTCGCTGGATGCTCGTCGTGCAAAAGGGGCGTTTCGGCCAATGCCGTCGGCCGCGAATCCGACAGGGGCGTTGATCCATGCGGATCGTCGGCAAACAGCGACAACGGGTCGACACCGCGTTTGAGCGCCGGGTCATCGACGCGACCGTCCGCGGCCTGCGCCAAGTCGGCCAAGGGGTCTACCGGGTTGCGTTTGGCTTGAGACGGTTGCGCAAAGGGGTCCTTATCCAGCGGATCGGATGTGCGGGCGTGAGCACCGTTATCGCGACGCGGCGCGTTGGCGAGGATGGCGTCCCAATCGACGGCGGTAGGTTGCGAAGCGGCCAGACGTTGCTCGGGCGCGGCAACACCCGAGGGCTGCGAGACTTGGCTGGCGGCAGGCGATGCTGGCGCTGATGGGACCTTGGCGGCCGAATACGCCGCACCAATGGGTCGCACGCCTTTCCCGACCAAATCGGCAAATGGATCCGAAAGGTCCAGGTTCGGCAGATTCGGGACTGCTTGCTCCAACGCGGTATACCCGGCCGAGGCAGCCGACGGCGACGCGACGCGTTGAGGCCCCGCGCTCTGTACTTGCAGCACATAACTGCCGACGCTTACACGGTCGCCCTGCTGCACCGTCACTTCGTCGCCGTGCATCAGTTTGCGGTCATTCAAGCCAATCGGCAATACCGCGCTCATGTTGCGCAGTAACGCCTGGCCTGCTTCATCAAAGCGTACCGTGGCTTGCAGCCGCGATATCCGGCGCTGCTCATCGGGCAGCACGAGATGGTTGTCGGGGCTGCGGCCAATCGTTCCGCCGGGAGCGAGCAACACGACGGCCGCCCCGTCGTCAACCGGCTTGCCTTCGTGTTCAATCACGGTCCAACGCATGGCACCTCCGTTGTCCGACCGTGCAAGTGGCTGGATGAATTCAACGCCTGGCGAGCCGGGCTTTCTCGAAGGCTGGACCCCAAACGGGATGATTGCGTTCGGCGACACTAAGCGTGAATTCAGGAAACGCAGTGAGCAACTTGACGAACTGCGCTTCGCATTCCGACACCTGTCTGGACACACAGTAGGTGAATGCTTCAAGCTTCAGGGCCTCCTGACGCGTCGCGGGATCGGCTGAAGCAAAGACGGAGGTACTGCTTTGCAAGGTAGCCAAGGTGCGGCTGTAGTCGCCTTCATCGTAGGCTTTCTGAGCACGCTCAAGCGTGAGGCGCGCAACTTTTTGCGGCAACCGCTCGGGCGGGGGGTTGGAAGAACCCAGGGAGATGGGCGCAACAATACAGCCTGTTGCAAGAAACAGTGGGATCACCAGAGCGGGCAACGATTTCAAGCTTTTCTCCTACCTTGCGATAAAACGATGAAAACGACAGGCTTGGGGAACCTCGGAACAAATTCGCGCAAGCAGGCGCGCCCGCGTATACGGGATGCGCCAGCCGCGGCAGACTTATTCAGAGACCTCCTGGGGTGTGCCGTACCAGCAAGCCGTGTTCGGCGGATCAATGGGCAAGCGGCAACTTCGATACTATAGTCGCGAACATAATCCACCAAGAAACGGCGATAGACCTGATAGCTTTCTACCTTCATTGAAAGTTACATGGACAATAACATTTTTCGCTTCGACCGCGTTCGGCTTTTGGCGATGATCGCGCGGCACGCGCAGCCATCGCCTGGCCAAAGCCGATCATGCTACCGGTCAAGTACGCTCAACCATTCAAAGGATACGCTCATGCAACGGAGAACTTTAATTCAAAGTGCGCTGATCATGCCGCCTGCTGTCGCTTTTCTATCCGGTTGCGCCGCGACGGCCAAGTCAATGCCTACGCCGTATGTCGTTTCGGTTAAGGTCGACAGCGACGTCAACCTCAATGCCAGAGGACACGCGGTGCCGATCTTGGTGAAGGTTTTTGAGTTGAAGTCATCGGCCAGTTTCGAGTCCGCGGACTACTTTTCCTTGCAGGACCGCGACCGCGAAACCTTGGGCGCGGAACTTGTCAATACCGACCGCGCCATGCTGCGCGGCGGCGAGCAGCGCGCTTTCAAGCGTGAGGCTGGGCTTGATTCGCGGGCCATCGGCATAATCGCGGGCTACCGTAAGCTCGAAAGCGCGCATTGGCGCTTGGTGTTGCCGCTGAAGGAGCCCAAGCAAACCAACTTGTACAAAATCTGGCAGTCAACGCCCAGTACGCAGGAAGTGCGCATAGCCATCCGAAAGACGGGCATCGAGATCGTGCGCGGAAACTGATCCGCCAAGTACCGGCACGAGCTTGACGTGCGTGCTTTGGCTGCCCCTTGGGCGTCAATCCTCAGGAGATTTTTGCCGTGACAACTCAAAAACCCGGTCTTGCCCATGCCGCGCCCCCGGCGCCGGGTCATCGCGTCGTGTGGCTGGAGGGTATGTATCTGCGGCCACAGCATTTTCAGCAACTGGAGCGCTATGTCGAGCAGTACGTGACGCGCCGCACTGTCGGACTGCAAGGCGCCTACTGGGGCTGGATGCGCCTCGACATCGACCACGACGCCTACGCATTGGGGCGGGTCACGCTGCTCGGCGGCTCCGGCGTCATGCCCGATGGCACGCCCTTTGCGTTCGGCGCCGAAGACGCGCCGCAATCCTACGACGTACCCACCGACCTCACCGATGAGTTGGTGGTACTGGCGCTGCCAATCCGCCGTGCGGGCGGGCCGGAAATTATTTTCACCGAGGATGAAGGCTCGGCGGCGCGCTTTCACGTCGTGGAGCGCGAGGTGATGGATCGTAACGCCATTGCGCTCGGGCCGGCGATCATGCAGTTGGCCGCGCCACGGCTGCGCCTGACGCGCGCCTCGGCGCTTACGGCCGACTGGCAGGCCATCGGCGCGGTGCGCGTGATCGAGCGCCGTACCGATCACAAGCTGGTGATCGACGCGAACTACATTCCCCCGGTGCTTGAAGTCGCCGCACAACCGGCGCTGCGCGGCATGGTCGCCGAGTTGCACGGTTTGCTGACGCAACGCTCCGAAGCGCTGGCGGCGCGTCTGACGCAGCCGGGCCGCGGCGGTGTCAGCGAAGTCTCTGACTTTTTGTTGCTGGAATTGGTCAACCGCTATTTGGCGCTGACTTGGCATGCGCAGCAGGCGGTACAGGTGCACCCGGAACGGCTATTCATCGACTGGCTCAAGCTGGCCTGTGACTTGTCCACGCATACCTCGCCCACGCGACGACCGGTTGTGTGGCCTGTCTATGACCACGATAACCTCAACGAGAGCATCCGGCCGCTGTTGGAGGAGTTGCGACGATCTTTGTCGGCCGTACTCGAACAAAGCGCCATTTCTATCGAACTGGAAGAACGCAGCCACGGCGTGCGTGTCGGCCGTATGCCTGACCCGGTGCTGGTGCGCGACGCGAGTTTCGTGCTGGCGGTCCATGCCGACATGCCCGCCGATGCCGTGCAGCAGCGTTTTCCGACGCAGGTCAAGGTGGGTTCGGTCGAGCGCATCCGCGATCTGGTGCAACTACAGTTGCCCGGCGTCGCGGTACGCGCGCTGCCCGTCGCGCCGCGGCAAATTCCCTATCACGCGGGCTACCACTATTTTGAGCTTGACAAGGGCGGCGACATGTGGCGGCAGCTTGAAAAATCTGGCGGCTTTGCCATGCATCTGGCCGGTGAGTTTCCTGGTCTGAACATGGAATTCTGGGCCATCCGCCCATGAGCATGTCAAACAATCCCCTTGAGGCCGGCCTCACCCCAGGCGGTTTCGTGCCGCCCAATCCGGGTGGCAGCGCACCGCCACCCGCTGACAGCGCCGCCAAATCGCCGCATGCCTTCACTGCTTGGCACGACACCGCCCGCCCGAACGCGGGCGATGCCATCCTGAAAGGCAACAACTCCCTGCTGGCGGCCGCCAACCCCTTGCTCGACTTGATTCCGCAGATTCGCGCAACCGCCCAGCACGACGCACCGGCGCAACTGCGTGAACATCTGGTTGACGAGGTCCGCCGCTTCGAGACGCGAGCGCAAAAAGCCGGCATTGAGCCGGCGGTAATCATCGGCGCGCGCTATTGCCTATGTACCGCAGTTGACGAAGCTGCCGCGTTGACGCCCTGGGGAGCCAGCACGTGGTCGTCGCAAAGCCTGCTCGTGATGTTTCAAAACGAGGCCTGGGGCGGTGAAAAGTTCTTCGAATTGCTCTCACGTCTGGTGCAAAATCCGCAGCAACATCTGCAACTCATCGAGTTGATCTATTTCTGCTTGGCGATGGGCTTTGAGGGTCGGTATCGCGTCATCGACAACGGTCGCAGCCAGCTTGAAACGCTCAAGCAGCGCTTGCTTCAAATCATCCGTCAGACCCGCGGCGAAATTGAACGCCCGCTGTCACCACACTGGCAGGACACGACGGCACGGCCGGTGCATCGTGCGCGCAACGGGTTGCCCTTTTGGGTCGTTGCGGCGATGACCGGCGTGCTGCTGATGATTGTTTTTTTGCTATTGGCGTTCAGCCTCGCCAGTCGCTCCGACGCCGCCTTCTCGGCCATTGGCGCCGTGCGTTTGCCACAGATCCAGCGTGCGGTTGCGGCGGCGGCGCCCGCGCCTTCGCCACGCTTGCAGCGCTTTTTGGAAGCCGAAATTCGGGACAATCTGGTTACCGTGCGCGACGAGGCCGACCGCAGCGTCGTCATACTGCGCGGCGACGGGTTGTTCGCATCCGGCTCTGACCGCGTGCTGGGTCGCTTTGAGCCGGTGCTTATCCGTGTCGCCGAGGCGCTCAACGAGGTACAGGGCGCCGTGCTGATCAACGGCTTTAGCGACGACCAGCCGATCCGCAGTGTGCGCTTTCCGTCTAACTGGCAGTTGTCGCAAGCGCGCGCCGAAGCGGTGGCGAAGATGATCGGCCAGCGACTGGAGCAGCCTGGGCGCCTGCGCGCCGAGGGCCGCGGCGACGCCGACCCGATTGCGCCCAACGATTCTCCCGCCAACCGGGCGCGCAACCGCCGCGTCGAGATCACGCTGCTGGTGGCGCCGGTGGCGCAGCAGGGAGACCGCTGATGCTGCGCGCCCTGCTCCGCTTCATTGTCAGCCGCAACCTGTGGGTACTGTTCGGGCTATTGGCGCTGGCATTTCTGATCTGGGTCATCGGTCCATTGGTGGCCGTGGGCCGCCATCGTCCGTTGGAAAGCGAATTCACGCGAATCGTCGTGATCGCGCTCATTTTTGCGATCTGGCTGGTGCGGCTGATCTATCGCAAGTGGCGCGAACACGGAATCAACGCGCAGTTGCTCAACCACTTACGTACCTCATCGAAAAAAGATACCCCGGCCAAGGCCGAGGAAGGCCATGAAATCAAGGAGTTGCGCGGCCGTTTCGACGACGCGGTGGCGACTCTCAAAAATGTGCGCTTCGACACACAGGACGGCTCGAAGATTGCCAGCCGCCTGTCGGTATTCAATCGCCAGTATCTGTACCAGTTGCCCTGGTACATGTTCATCGGCGCGCCAGGATCGGGCAAGACCACGGCGCTGGTCAATTCCGGCCTCGATTTCCCGCTGGCCGAGCAGTTTGGCAAGGCCGCCGTGCGCGGCATCGGCGGTACGCGCAACTGCGACTGGTGGTTCACCAATGACGCCGTGCTGATCGACACGGCTGGGCGCTACACCACGCATGAAAGCCACCGTGAAATCGACGAGGGAGAGTGGAAGGGCTTCCTTGAATTGCTCAAAAAATATCGCCCGCGCCAGCCGATCAACGGTGTGATTCTCACCATTAGCATCGCCGACCTGCCACTGGCCGACGACGCGCAGCGCGCACGCCATGCGATGGCGCTGCGTAAGCGGCTGATGGAGCTACGCAGCGACCTGGGCATTGACTTTCCTGTCTATGCGATGGTGACCAAGACCGACTTGCTGGCCGGCTTCAACGAGTACTTCGGCGGCCTGGGGCGCGCCGAGCGGGCACAGGTATGGGGCTTTACTTTTCCGCTCGGCGATTTGGCCAAGGCCGACAAAGGTGATTTACGCGAGCGCTTCCGGCGCGAATACGGGATGCTGCACCAGCGGCTGGACGAACGCCTGCCCGAGCTGATGGCGGCCGAGCCGGACCCGACGCGGCGTGCCCAGGCCTATTTGCTGCCGCAACAGTTCGCAAGCTTTGAGGACATCCTCGGCACCTTTTTGGCTGACGTCTTCAACCCCTCAAAATTTGAAACCGCGCCGATGCTGCGCGGTGTGTATTTCACCAGCGGTACACAAGAGGGCACCGCCTTCGACCGCGTGATGGGCGCCATCAAGCGCTATTTGCAGGTCAATGCCCCACCCGCACCACCGCCGGGCCCAGGCAAGAGCTACTTCCTCAAGGAATTGTTACAGCAGGTCATTTTCCGTGATGCCGGCGTGGCGGGCACCGACCTGCGCTGGTACCGGCGTAAACAGGCGGCGAACCTGGCCGGCTACGCCGTGACAGGCGCGCTGGCGCTTTTGCTGCTGGGCGCTTGCGTTACCAGTTGGCGCAACAATAGGGATTATGTCGCCGAAGTTGATGAGCACGCCAAGTCTTTCAATCGCGCCGCCGCGCGCGGAGAGCTACCCACCGTCGTCGATTCCAGCGGCGATATTACGAGTTCGCTGCTCATCTTGGACCGCCTGCGCGACTTACCCAAGTCCGAACAAATCAACGTTGCCGATCCCCCGCTCGGCTACCGCTTCGGGTTGTACCAAGGCGACAAGCTGCTGGCCGCCACCGATGGCATCTACCGGCGCGCGCTCGACACCGTGCTGCTACCACAAGCCGCGCAGCGCGTGGAGCAGATTTTGCGCGAAGCAAGCAAGGAAAATTCGGACTACAACTACGAGGCGCTGAAAGCGTACCTGATGCTGTACGACGCCGAGCGCTACGACGCTGACTTCTTGCAGGCTTGGCTGCTGGCGGACGTGGACCGCAAGGTCGGCGCGGCTGTGACCCGGCAGCAGCGCGCTAACCTGGAGTCGCACCTCGGAGCGCTATTCGCCGGCCGGGTCGTCAATTCGCCCTTCGTCAAAGACGAGCGGCTGATCGCCGAGGCGCGCGAGCGTTTGGCCGGCCAGCCGCTGGCACAGCGTGCCTATGGGCGGCTGCGGCGCATCATTTTGCAAAGCAGTCCGCCCAACGTTTTCAGCATAGCCAGCGCCGGCGGCCCGGAATCGGCGCTGGTAATCAAGCGCGCCAGCGGCCTGCCGCTGACCGATGGCATTCCGGAATTTTTTACCTACCGTGGCTACTGGGATGTTTTCGACAAACGCATGGCGGAAACGACCTTGCGGCTGGAGCAAGAAGACCGCTGGGTGTTGCAAATCCGCGCGCCTGGCATCACCGACCTGGCCGCGCGCGAGTCGCTGTTGCGCGAAGTGCGGCGCCTCTATCTCACTGACTACATCAAGGTATGGGACGACTACCTGGCCGACATCCGCTTGGCCGACAGCCGCTCGTTGCTGCAAAGCATCCAGATGACGCGCGTACTTTCAACGGCCGAATCGCCGATGGCGCGCATCATCCGCGATGCCGCGCGCGAAACCGATTTGCTGCGCAATCACGACGACGCTACGCGCCCTTTGCTCGATCAGGCGCAAAACCGCCTGCAAAGCACGCGCCAACGCATTGAGCAGCTCATCGGCCAGCCCGACGACAGCCAGCGGCGCAACACGGCGCCCGACCGGCCGGAGTCGCTGGTCGACAACCACTTCGAGCATCTGCGCCACATGGTCGCCGCGCCCAAACAAGGCGGCGCCGCGCCACTGGAGGAGACCACCGCGCTGATCAACGAGCTGTATAACTTCCTCACCGCCACTGATTCGGCGCTTCGCAGCGGCAACATCCCGCCGCAAGGTGACGCGGTGACCAAGATACAGGCCGAAGCAGGACGCCTGAAGATGCCCTTCCAGGGTATGCTGAACGCACTCGCGGCCACCGCATCGTCCAAGGCGGTCGCCGTCACGCGGCAGAACATCGGACAAACTGCCGAGGCCACTATCGGGCAGTTTTGCAACCAATCCATCGCCGGACGCTATCCCTTCTCCCGCGGTTCCGCCCAAGACGTAGCGACTGGCGACTTTGCGCAACTGTTCGCGCCGGGCGGCATGATGGATGATTTCTTTCAAAAGAACCTGCTGTCGCAGGTTGACACCTCGGTGTTACCGTGGGCATGGAAGCGCGGCGTCGACGGCAGTTCCGGCGGCCGCGCCGGCTACCTTGACGCCTTCCAGAAAGCGCAAACCATCCGTGATGTGTTTTTCTCTGGGGCCGGCGGAGCGCGCACACCATCATTTTCTATCGATATCCGCCCCGAAGACATGGATGCCGGCCTGACCGAGGTCATGCTTGTGATCGACGGCCAGATGGTACGCTACGCGCACGGGCCTCAGGCGCCCACCAACATCAAATGGCCAGGTTCGCACAATAGCAACCAAGTACGCATGCAAGCAACTTCCTCCAACGGCAAGCCCGTCGGCGGCATCGTGACCGAGGGACCATGGGCGTTGCACCGGCTGTTCGACAAGGCCAGCATCAGCGCTCGCTCTGGCCAATCGTTCAACGCCACTTTCGATTTGCAGGGCCACAAGGTGGTATTTGCGGTCAGCGCCAACAGCATTTTCAACCCGTTGCACCTGCAACAAATAGGCAGCTTTCGCTGCCCCGGAAAATCGTGAACTCGCAGCAACAAGCCTGGGTGCCCTCGGATGAGCAAATCGGCTGGTTCGGCAAACTGCCGTCCACCGGCGACTTTCTGTACCGCCGGATGTCGCGCGAGGTCCAGTCATGGCTGGACCGCTGGCTGCAAAACGGCCTAAGCGCATTCAAGCGCTGGCCCGACGCCATGACGCATCATTACGCGATTGCGCCCGTGTGGAATTTTGCCGTGCCTGCCACGCTGGGGGTTGACGCTGTACTGCTTGGCTGCATCGCTCCGAGTTGCGACCGCGTCGGCCGTTACTATCCGGTGTGCGTGAGCTTGCAATTACCGGCGGCAAAATATCAAACCTGGATGCTGCAAGGCGCGGCGCAATGGTACTGGCGCTGCGGCAACATCATGCTGAATGCGATTCGACACGCCGTGGCGTCCGACCAATTCGATACTCAAGTGCTTGCGGCCGGGCGCGACGGCTTTCACCCGGTAAATGGTGAATCAGACGATATTCTTTCAATTCTTGATCCGCAGGCGCAGGCGCAGGATCTAAGGACGCAGCAGCGCCTGGGGTGGGCCGACCTGCCGTTGCACTTCGACGCCTTGGGCAGCACGAGCTACTGGTGGACCAACCAAGCCGATGGATCACCGTTGCGCACCTCAACGCATGGGGGGGGATTGAACGCGCCGTTGTTCTCCAAGCTGTTTTCACAGGGGCACGTGCCATGCACTTGACACTACCGACCCGGAAATTTCATCACGGCCGTGTTTTTGCGCTCCGTTTCCGAAGAAAGCTCATCTCTCATGGCCGAATCCATCTTGTACCCGGCATGAACACCCAACACCCATCGCACCCCAGCAGCGGGCGAGACAGGGAGTCTCTGAACAAGTTTGCGCGAGCAAAGCACGTCCGATTCGGCTTTTGGGATACGAGGCGCGCTCATCCGCGGGGACTTATTCAGCGTCGCCTTAGAACGTGTTCACGATCTCGGCGTGAGGTGTGCGGGATGCGGATTGGGATGGGCTGCAAGGCGCGATCCGCAGCCAATGGCCCGTGTCATTGGCAAGGATTGCTTGCGCCGCAGCG
>JAITMV010000181.1 GCA_031277295.1 Burkholderiaceae bacterium
TACTACTATTACTGTCTATTCATCACGGCCTGCGGATGCCGCTGCTTAGTCACACCAAATCCGACGACCGTCATGGAGGTTCTGGATACGGCGGCGCTGCACCGGGAAAGCCTTCGCCACGACTTGCGACTTGAACGCCTGGAAAACCGGTTCGACCTTCCCGAGACTACTTGGCAACAACTTGATGCAGCTTGGCTTGATCTCGGCGCTTCGGTGCTTGTTGATCGTGAGCTGCTCGGTGATTTACGCACCATTGTGACGTGGACAGGTGGTAGTTGTGGTTTTTTCGCTCGCCGGCTGGCCGAACGACTACCCGGCAGCCGCGTGCTGGAATTAGGCTATCTTGCAACAGACTCTCCGATCTGCGTTCCGGTGGGAATCAGTCGCCAAGTGTTGGCAGCCGACAGTGTATTCGCGGAATTCATACCGCTCGAAGGCGACACGCAGCCACAAAAATATGCTGAACTGGAACAGGGAAAACTCTACGAAATTATCCTGACCAACCGCTATGGGCTTTACCGATACGCAATTCGCGATATCGTCCGGGTAAATGGAAAGATTTTTGGCAGCCCTTGCCTCGAATTTGTCAGAAAAACAGTGGGATTCAGTAATATCACCGGTGAAAAACTGAGCGAGGATCAAGTCTGCACTGCACTCGCGACATGCGAGACGGCGCTTGGATTGCCAATTGACTTCTTTGTTGTAATTCCCGATCTCGAATCGCGAGGCTATGACATTTTTTGTGAGGTTGGACTTAAGGCTGGTCACTCTTATGATACTAAAAAATTTGCTGAGAAATTCGATGCCGTCCTGTGCGAATTAAACGTTGAATACCGCTCGAAACGCGGCGATGGCCGGCTGCATCAACCACGCGTCATTCCACTCATGACTGGCGCGGGGCAGCGGTACAAGCAAAATATGCTCACGCGTGGTGCGCGAGACGTCCAGTTCAAGGTGCGTCATCTGCAACCCGACAGTACCAACCGGCAACTTCTTATGTCGATGATTTCATGACTGACTCAATAGAAATCGCTCGCCTTGACGACGTTGAAAAGACATATATCCTCGGTGGTGCGCGTATCGAGGCGCTGGTCGATATCAATTTGCCCATACGTACAGGTCGCTTCACCGTAATCTCCGGCCCATCGGGGAGCGGCAAAACGACTCTTCTCAATATCGTCGGTTGTATCGACCGCCCGACGCGTGGTGAAGTGCGGATTGCCGGCCGACCGACGAATGGATTTGTTGATGATGAACTTGCCGATTTTCGTGCGCACTCTGTCGGCTTCATCTTCCAGAATTTCAACCTCCTGCCGGTGCTTACGTGTGCCGAAAACGTTGAGTACCCGCTGCTGCTCGTGGGTACTGATCGTGAACAGCGGCGACGGCGCGTTGAAGAATTGCTTGATGCCGTTGGCTTGCGCACACACGCGGCACACTTTCCGGCGCAACTCTCCGGTGGGCAACGCCAACGCGTGGCGATTGCGCGCGCACTCGCCAACAAACCAAAGTTAGTAATTGCCGATGAACCGACTGCAAACCTTGACTCCCGTACCGGTGCATCCATCATTGCGCTCATGCGGGACATGCAGCAGCGAGAGAAAACGACTTTCATCTTCTCATCGCATGATCCCTACGTCATTTCTCAAGCCGATGATGCGGTTCATGTGCATGACGGGCGCATCGTCGACAGGCACTTGAAATGAGCGAGCAGGCCACCTCTCTCGAAAGCCCAAGCACGGCGGGATTGTCAGCGGCGGTCGCACGACCGCCTCCAAGAAGTCTGCGTCTGCATGCGCTGGCGATGCGCAATCTCCTGCGTAACCGCCGTCGATCGATGGCGACGCTCCTTGCGCTTGTCTTCGGCGCCCTTGCCGTGCTTCTTTTCGGTGGCTATGCCCAGAGCATTCGCCTTGGCCTCGAAACCAATATTGTGCGCACAGTGGGGCACCTGCAAATCCAACACCCTGACTACCTGCTATTCGGGGCTGGCGATCAGCAAAACTATTCAGTGTCCGAGCCAGACAAAATAATTGCCGCGCTCCAGTCCGACCCGTACATCGCACCCCGCCTCAACGTTGCTTCTCCCTTCCTCACGTTCAACGGTATCGCCGGACATTTCGCCGCTGGGCTGTCGAAAACTGTGCTTGTGCTCGGGAAGGTGATAGAAGATGAGTCGCGGATGCACCAATGGAACGATTACGCCTTGCCCATCGCCGCGCCTCCCACTAAGTTATTGGGGACGCCATTAGATTCTGTAGTCGTGGGAACTGGTGTCGCGCGCATTCTCCAGTTGTGCGACGCCCTCTCATTAAGCGATTGCCCGCGTCCAACGAGCACGCCTCCGGCAACCACTGCGCTACAGACGCCCGATGATTTGCAGACACTGGCAGCCACGGCTATGCAGGGGACGCCGCCCGTTCACGACACCCAGCTTGAATTACTGGCCGCGACCGCTTCCGGCGCCCCGAATGTTGCCAAGCTGCATCTCTTGGCCGCGGAACGACAAGGCACACGCAGCATCGACGACACCTACATTGGCATCCATTTACCACAAGCGCAACGCTTGGTGTACGGTGCAAATGCCGAGCCGCGCGCAAGCGCAGTGTTGCTGCAGTTGCGTCATAGTGCCGACCTGGAAGACGTGCGTAACCGCGTCCAGGTGTTGCTTGCGCAGAAGTTCCCACAACAGCCGCTAGCCATAAATGATTTCAAGCTACTCAACCCGAGCTTCACCCAGACGGTGGGTATGTTTGATGCCATATTTGGCTTCATTAGCGTGCTCATTGCGGTCATCGTGATGTTCACCGTCGGCAATACGATGAACATGGCCGTTGTCGAGCGGACGGTCGAAATTGGCACCTTGCGCGCGATAGGCGTGCGGCAGTCAGGGATACGCCGAATTTTCGTGCTTGAAGGGGCAATCCTCGGCTCTGTCGGTGCCCTGATAGGTTTGGTCAGCGCGATGGCCGGCGCGGTAGCCATTGAGTGGCTAGGCCTGACCTGGTTGCCCCCCGGCTACGTCCAGCCCATGCCACTGTCAATTCATCTGTGGGGCGAGTGGCAATTGATAGCAGGCACCGTGGTAAGCCTCATCATCATCGCTTCGCTCTCGTCCTATTGGCCCGCGCGTCGGGCGTCCCAACTTGAAATCGTAGAATCGCTCCGCCATGTCTAAACATCATCCGGATACCCTTCGCCGCGCGACAATGTTTGGACTCGCGCTTTCTATCGTTCCGACGGCACATGCCGCACCTGCCGTCAACGCAACCCAACTTCTTGCGCGCGCAGATGCGGTGCGCAATCCATCCCGCCCATTCGCCCTAACGACGACATTGCTCGAATACAGGAACGGGCGTCAGAAGGATGCCATGACACTGCGCGCGTACTCCAGCGTAGGAGGGCCCAACGCGCAGTTTCGCAGTCTCGTCGAGATCCAGACCCCGCTCCAGGATCGTGGCAAGCTCTTGCTCAAAGACGGAATGAACCTGTGGATGTTCGACCCGACCAGCAAGGCAACTATTCGAATATCACCGCAGCAGAAACTGCTCGGTCAAGCGGCCAATGGCGACGTTGTCACGACCAATTTTGCGTTCGATTACAACGCTCGGCTGGCGGGCGAAGAAACCATCACGGATGGGAATCGTAAAAATGTGCTGTGTTGGAAATTGGCTCTGTCGGCACGTACACCGCAGACGACCTACCACCACGCATTTCTATGGATTGCGCAAGAAGGGGATCGACCAGTCAAGGCGCAGTTCTTTGTTGAAAGCGGGACTCTGCTCAAAACTGCGTTCTACCGGCGCGTTCAACCGGTGCTTGGCGCGGCTCGCCCAACTGAGACGGTCTTGATCGATGGTCTCGATCCTCGCTGGATCACCGTCATGCAATTCGACAAATATGCATGGCGCAATATTCCCGAAACGTGGTTGCAACGGGACTATCTGCCGCAATTCAAACCCACATGAAGAAGCGCCTTCAGCACTGGCGCCTGCGTGTTCTGCCGGTCGTCCTGGCCCTGTCCGGGTTTGCTGTGACGTGCCAGGCCGAGGACGATTCAGGACTAGACATCGCAGACATTTCAGGACTAGACATCGCAGACACATTGGCTCGCTCCGCACCGTCTGCTCCAGCCAAAGCTTCCACTTCCAGTCAGCAGCGCATCTTCACTGAGGCGACAGTTTCCACCACCTCGCAGGCTGGACGCTCCACGCAGGCTGCTCGCGTATCGCTCGACTATTTTCGGCGTATCGGCTCCGGCCCGCGTATGTACGGTATCGTGTCTGGACGGTTGGACAACTCCTGGGGACCGGCGCCACGCAGCAGTCGGGACAGTGTTCATACCTTGCGCGAGTTGTACGTCGAATGGCAGGGCAGCCCGAACTGGATTGTCAACGCTGGACGCATCAACGCACAGTTCGGCGAGGCCATCGCGTTCAACCCCACAGACTTCTTCCGGGAAGGGTCCCTGCGTAGCGTAACCTCCGTATTGCCATCTGATCTGCGCGATAACCGCCAAGGCTCCGTCATGTTGCGCATGCAGCGACTGTGGAATGGCGGCTCGGTAACAGTGATCGGCTCTCCTCGTCTGCCAAAGCATTCCTCGAAAAACACATTCTCGCTCGATCTGGCAGCCACAAATCCAAGCCAGCGATGGCTGGTCGCGATCAGTCAAAAGTTTGGTCAACAAGTCACGCCGCAACTGGTCTTTGCGGGCGGGGCGTCGCAGCCGCCCAAAGTAGGTTTTTCTGTCAGTTGGCTGCCACGGCCGGATACCGTAGCGTATGTCGAAGCAAACGTAGCCCGGCGGCCTACGACGCTCGCCTCAATCGGGGCTTGGCATGACGATACCCGTCTGCGGCCGCAAGTGGCCGTTGGAGCGAAGTGGAACGCCACTGATGCAATCTCGATCAACCTGGAACTCGACGTTGACAAGACGGCCCCAGGCACTGCGCAGGTCGCCGCGTTGACGACCGCGCCGCCAGCAGTGCGTCAAGCATTCATAGAAACGCTACTGCGAAATCAGAACCTTGCCTACCCACGGCAACTGTTCGTTGCGGCGACGTGGAAGGATCTGCTCGGCCCTAAAGGAAACGTTAGCGCACTTGCGCGCATCGACGCGCAATCACGACGTGGGCAATACTGGATCGAGCTTCGCAAGCGCTATGGCGCGACGGAGTTAGGGGCTCAGTTTTTGAGTACGCCCGGTTCTGCGCTCCAAACGCGTGGCGCAAAATTCAGCTTTGTTCTCGATCATTATTTTTAGAGAAGCGCTGATTAATTCTCCGCGAGTTGATGCATCTGGTGGGTTCGGGCGCGTTCGCTCGCGCAGACTTGTTCAGAGACTCCCTAATATACTGAAATATAAAATTTTACTTGCTGAAAATTTAGAAATTATTTGTTTATTGCTCTCAATACCGCCACAGGAAAAATGCCGGAATCTACGGTGGCGCGACACACCAACGCGGAATGCGTGATCTTCTTTACGGGTGCGATCTACGAAAACGCTCGAAGATAGCGAATTGCACGACACCATTATGCATAGACCACAGCATAATACGCGTGTTGACTCAATAGCAAAAATAAACCCTCTCTGTTCATGCTTTCTTCTTGGATAATCCACTTTTCTTTCGATCCGGTTGCCTTGCAGCTCGGCCCCATTGCTATTCGCTGGTATGGGTTGTGCTGGATGCTCGCCTTCTTGCAAGCCAACTATCTCGCGGGGCGCATGTTGGCGCGCCTTGGTCGTAGAGACATCGACGTTAGTGGTTTGACAGTGGCGGCCCTCTTCGGGACGATTGTGGGTGCGCGGCTCGCGCATTGTCTGTTCTACGATCCGGCGTTCTACCTGTCCCATCCGCTCAAGATTTTCGCGCTCTGGGAAGGCGGGATGGCCAGCCACGGGGGTGCGGTCGGGTTCTTATTTGCCATCGCCTGGGCGGCGAAGAAATATGCCAAAGGGTTGCCATTGCTGACCCTGCTTGACGTGGTATCACTGCCGGCAAGCTTCGGCGGCGCGATTGTGCGAATCGCGAACTTCCTTAACTCCGAAATCCTCGGATTACCGACTTCGGGGGAATGGGGAGTAGTATTCTATCGCGTGGATCAACTACCCCGCATCCCCATACAACTGTTTGAGGCTATCGCCTATGGATTGGTTGGAATATTTCTTTACTGGCAGTATTACCGTAGAAACTCGCTCTCCCATCCCGGTCGATTGATGGGTTGGTTTTTTGTACTTGTTTTTGGCTTTCGCGCCATTCTTGAGCCGTGGAAAATGCCTCAGGCAGCCTACGAAGTCGGCGACGTCGTGTCGGTTGGCCAGTGGCTCAGCGTGCCCTTCATTTTGATTGGCATTTTCTTTGTCTGGAAGTCACGAGGCGTCTCCAGACTGACTGATCAGTCCACGCCCGTTTGACTCCAGGGCACCTCTGATGAGTCAGCTTCACCACAAGCTGAGGACAATCCCCACGAACACCGCGCAGCCGATCCAGTGGCTTTGGCTGAAGGCGGTAAAGCATCCCTGACGCGTGCGCGTGCGGATCAGCGTGAAATGCCACGCCACTTGCGCCAGCGCGACGGCAAAGCCGAGCAGCAACGTCGGCGATCCGGCGGCGTGCCGCAGGCCGATCCACAGCCACACCGACAGGTAGAGCAAAAAAAACACCATCACCGCCACCGTGTCAGCACGGCCCAGGGTAATGGCGGAGGTTTTGATGCCGATCTTCAAGTCGTCATCGCGGTCCACCATCGCGTACTCGGTATCGTAGGCCAGCACCAGCGCGATCTTGCCGAGAAACAGCCATAGCGCCTCCAGCGGCAGCCGGTCTTGCACGGCAGCGTAGGCAATCGGGATGCCAAAACCAAAAGCCACGCCCAACACCGCCTGCGGCATGGAGAAAAAGCGCTTGGTGAACGGGTAGACAATAGTCACCAGCAGCGCCGGCACAGACAGCGCAATAACCAGTCCATTGCGCAGCGTCAGCGCCAGCGCCAGCGATACCAGCGCTAGCACCGCGCCGACCGCCAGCGCCTCGGGTACGCTGAGTTGTCCGCTGGTGACGGGACGGCACGCAGTGCGCTTGACATGCAGGTCAAAGCGCTGATCGGCCACGTCGTTGATGCAGCAGCCGGCCGAGCGCATCAGCACCGTGCCAAGCACGAACACCACCAGCAAATGCCAACCCGGAAACCCCCCTGCGGCCAGCCACAGCGCGCCCAGCGTCGGCCACAGTAGCACCAGCCAGCCAGCGGGGCGGTTCCAGCGGATCAGATCCAGATACAGCAAGAGTTTGCCGGACGGATTGGGCGGTGGGTTCATCCTAGAGACCGTAGTTGGACGCGCCCGAGCTTAGTCGTCATCGGGCGGGCTGGCAAGAGCAACCAAGGCCGCGCACTCGTGTGCGTGGGCGAGGAGCTTTCGCCGCCAGCGCGCCAGAAGCCCCAAGTTTTGGCGGCCTGATCATCGGGTACGTAGCGCGCTCACCCAAGAGGTTAAGGGGAGCTAAGGCCCGAAAGTCAACATCCATACGGCTCTCCTGAAGATAACAAGCGGCGGGCTGCGGCTTCTAGGATCATGGCTTGATCTCGATATAACGAAATGACACCGGCTCACGTCGGCATGATGAAATGACTTGCAAACTCACGCGCCACCTGAGCGCGTCACTCGAGCGCAGCGAAGTCATTTTGTCATTCATCACCCCCTCAACCGCTTCACCCCCGGCAACGCGCACGCATAAATGGCATTACGCACCGCCGCAATCGCCTCGTAGCGCGTAAAACTGCGCCGCCATGCCAACACCACGCGGCGCGTAGGCGCGCCATGCGCAGCAGGCGAGCGTGGGGACGCCATCCCACCGTCGCTATCGTCATGGATCGGCAGATAGCGGATCAGCGGCGCACCCGCGCCCGATTTGGTGCGCGCGGCGAGCGCGGCGGCGGGCACCGCCAAGCGCGGCACCAGAGTCACGCCCATGCCGGTAGCGACCATGTGCTGAATAGTTTCCAGCGACGAGCCTTCAAAGCTTTTGCTGATGCCTTCGGCGGCGCTGGAAAAGCGCGCAAACTCGGGGCACACCTGCAACACGTGGTCGCGCAAACAATGGCCCGCGCCCAGCAGTAGCATGGTTTCATTCTTGAGCTGCTCCACCGTCACCGCCCGCCCGCGTGCCAACGGGTGACTGGCCGGCAGCGCAGCCATGAACGGCTCGTCATACAGCGGCGCGACCGCCAGACCCGTGTCCGGAAACGGCTCAGCCATGATAGCGGCGTCGATCTCGCCGATGCGCAGCATCTCCAGCAAGCGCACGGTAAAGTTTTCTTGCAATATCAACGGCATCTGTGGCGTGCGCTTGATGTGGTGGCGAACCAGATCGGGCAGCAAATAAGGGCCGATGGTGTAGATCACGCCAAGCCGCAGCGGACCGGCCAGCGGGTCCTTGCCGCGTCGGGCAATTTCTTTCACCTCGGCGGCATGCTCCAGCACGCTTTGCGCTTGCCGCACGATGGCCTCGCCCAGCGGCGTGACCGTCACCTCGCCAGCGCTGCGCTCGAACAGCTTGACCCCCAGCTCGTCTTCCAGTTTCTTGACCGCCACCGACAGCGTCGGTTGCGACACAAAGCACGCTTCGGCCGCCTTGCCGAAATACTTTTCGCGGGCGACGGCGACGATGTATTTGAGTTCGGTGAGGGTCATGCTCCGCATCCAGACCAAAGACCCGATTCTGACGCCAACCCGCGCCAACCATTAAGGAACCTCTGATTAATTCCGTTCGCCCTGAAGCTCTGTCGAAGGGAATCTCCATGAAAATCAAGGGCTTCGACAGAGTTTCAGCCCGAACGGTGGTGAATTGTTCAGAGGTTCCTTGGCAAGCGTATGACGGGGTGAATCCCGCCCTGCATTTGCTTTTCTTGTCATACAATTGCAAACAATATTTTTTTGGAATGCCAATGATGCGAATCACTGTGCGTTTCGAGGGCAAAGCCGAGCAACAGCTCAACTATCTGGCCGAGGTCACTGGTACGGGTGTGAGCGAAGTGCTGCGCGCCAGCGTGCAGCATTATTACGACCGATTTCGGGCACGGCGCAGCAAGTTGATGCATTTCTCTGCCTTTATTGGCCGCGGGCATAGCGGGCGTAGCGACGTGGCCAGCAGCTACAAGGTGCAATTGGCCGATGACTTGGCCGCCAAGCATCAGGACGATAAGTCCGAACTGGCGTTGACTGTGCATGAACCAGATCCGCCGTCCTGGCCGCTTCAGCCGGTCGCGGCCACCCAAAACTCGAAGCAAACGCCGCAAGGCCTCGCGTGATCATCGTAGACGCTGGTTTTTTCTATGCGCTGGCTGACGCCGGTGATGCTTGGCATCAGCGTGCCACGCGGGCGATGCAGACGCAAGGTGTAGGCTGGATCACCACCTGGCCGGTGCTGACCGAAGCCACGCATCTGCTCACGCGCTGGATTGACACCAGCGCGGCGCAGGCGCTCATGCTCGACGTGGCTGCTGGCAGTATCACCGTTTGGCAGTGGGCCGAGCCGCAAACCGAGCGCATGACACACCTGATGACGCGTTATGCCAGCCTGCCGATGGATCTGGCCGATGCCTCACTGGTGTTGCTGGCCGAGCATCTGGGCCACGGCCGCATCCTGACCACCGACGAGCGCGAATTCGGCGCTTATCGCTTCAAAAGCCGCGAGCCTTTCACCAACCTGCTGGCAGACATGGAGCATGACTGACGCGCCGCGGCCTTGCGCGCCTGCCGACGGCCTGTCGCCCGCGCGCCGCGCCTGGCGGCGCTTCAGGCGCAACCGGCTGGGTTTCTGGAGCCTGCTGGTATTTGGCGCGCTGGTGCTGCTGAGCCTGGCGGCTGAGGTGATCTCCAACGACAAGCCGCTCGTCGTGCGTTATGACGGGCAGTGGTACTTTCCGCTCATCCAGAGCTATCCCGAAAAAGCATTCGGCGGCGACTTCGACACCGAGGCCGACTATCTCGACCCCTTCGTCCGCGCGCAACTCGCCCGGCCCGGCAACTGGGCGCTGTACCCGCTCAACCCGTATGGCGCGCGAACGATGAACTACTTTGCCAACGAACCCAATCCGGCGCCGCCGTCGCGCCAGAACTGGCTGGGCACCGACGACCGCGGGCGCGATTTGCTGGCGCAGTTGATTTACGGCTTTCGCGTCAGCGTGCTGTTCGGGTTGGCGCTGACGGCCGTCGGCGTGGCGCTGGGCGTGGCAGCGGGGGCGGTGCAGGGCTACTTTGGCGGCAAGATCGACCTGACGTTTCAGCGTTTGATTGAAATCTGGGGCTCCATGCCCGAGCTGTACCTGCTCATCATCTTCAGCGCCGTCTTGTCGCCCAGCATCGGCTTGCTGCTGGTTTTGCTAAGTCTGTTCGGCTGGATGGGGCTGTCCGATTACGTGCGGGCCGAGTTTTTGCGCAACCGCCAGTTGGATTACGTCAAGGGCGCGCGGGCGCTGGGCGTATCGCACACGCAGATCATCTGGCGCCACATCCTGCCCAACAGCATGACGCCGGTGGTGACGTTTTTGCCGTTTCGCATGAGCGCGGCCATTCTGGCGCTGACCTCGCTGGATTTTCTGGGCCTGGGCGTTCCGCCAGGTACGCCCAGCCTGGGCGAGTTGTTCAGCCAAGGCAAGAACAACATCGACGCCTGGTGGATATCAATCACCACCTTCGGCGTGCTGGTGCTGACGCTGCTGCTGCTGACCTTCATGGGCGACGCGCTGCGCGATGCGCTCGATCCGCGCAAGGCTTGAACCCAGGTTGATCCAGAATGACAGCCCCCCTGCTTGAGCTGGACAACCTGAGTGTCGCCTTTGGCGGCCACACGGTCGTCGATGGCGTCAACCTGCGTCTGGCGCCAGGCGAAAAGCTGGCGCTGGTAGGCGAATCAGGCTCTGGCAAGACCGTCACCGCGCTAGCGGTGTTGCGCTTGCTGCATGGCGCGCGCGTTCAGGGCCGGGCGCTGTTCAACAACGGCCAGAGCACACGCGATCTGCTGGCTTTACCTGAGCGCCAGTTGCGCGGCCTGCGCGGCGATGAGATCGCCATGATCTTTCAGGAGCCGATGACGGCGCTCAACCCGCTCATGACCGTGGGCCGCCAGATTGCCGAGGTGCTGCAACTCAAACGCGCGCTGACACCCGCGCAGTCGGCCCAAGGCGCCATCGAGCTACTGGCAAAAACCGGCATCCCCGAGCCAGCGCGCCGCGCCACGGCCTATCCGCACCAGTTATCCGGCGGCCAGCGCCAGCGCGCCATGATCGCGATGGCGCTGGCGTGCAGTCCCAAACTGCTGCTGGCCGACGAGCCGACCACCGCGCTCGATGTCAGCCTGCGCGGCCAGATACTCGATTTGCTTGGCGAACTGCAACGCGATCACGGCATGGCCGTGCTGCTGATCACGCACGACCTGAACCTGGTGCGCCGCTTTGCCGACCGCGTGGCCGTCATGCAGCAGGGTCGGCTGGTCGAGCAAGGCGGCACGGCGCAAATTTTCACCACCCCGCAACACCCCTACACGCAGCGCCTGATCGCCAGCCGGCCCGAGCGCGACGTACAGCAAACACCTGTCAACGACAGCGCCGCGCCGCTGATTGCCGCCGACCAATTGCGCGTGACCTACCCCGTGCCGCTGCCCGGTTTTCGCGGCTGGCTGCGCAAGGGCGCGTTCGTTGCCGTGCAAAACGTCAGCTTCGCGATTGCGCCAGGCCGCACGCTGGGCGTGATCGGCGAATCCGGCTCCGGCAAATCGACGCTGGCGCAAGCCGCGCTGGGCCTGCTGCCGCTGTCATCGGTGGGCGGGCGGTTGCAAGTCAAGGGACAAGCGTGGCGGCACCGGCTGGCCGTCGACAAGCCGCTGCGCCGCGCGGCGCAGGTGGTGTTTCAGGACCCGTTTTCATCGCTGTCGCCGCGCATGACCATCGAAGAAATTGTCGGCGAGGGTCTGCGCGTGCACGCGCCCGATCTGACCGCCGCCGAGCGCGCCCGGCGCGCGCGCGACGCGCTGGCCGAAGTAGGTCTGGCCGAAGCCCAATTTCCCGGCCTGCTGGCGCGCTACGCGCACGAATTTTCCGGCGGCCAGCGCCAGCGCATCGCCTTGGCGCGCGCGCTGATCGTCGAGCCTGATCTGCTGGTGCTGGACGAACCCACCAGCGCGCTGGACGTGACCATTCAAAAGCAGGTGCTGGCGCTGTTGCAACGGCTGCAAAAACAACGCCAGTTGGCCTATCTGCTCATCACCCACGACGTGGACGTGGTACGGGCGATGGCGCACGACGTGCTCGTGCTCAAAGACGGCGAGGTGGTGGAATCAGGCGCGGCGCTGGAGGTGCTGGACGTGCCGCGCCATCCCTACACGCAGAAGCTGCTGGCGGCGGCCTAAAAAACTTGACCTTGCCCCTAAGAACGTGTTTACGATCCCGGCGCGGGCTTAGCGGGCGCGGGCTTGGGCGGTCTGTGGCGCTGTAGGGACAACCCTTGTGGTTGTCCTGCGTTCGTACCGATGATCGTGCCCAGTGGAAACAAGGGCAGCCACAAGGGTTGCCCCTACAGCGCGTCCAGCCGCTCCACGATCAGGATCGCTCCATTGTCTTGTGTTTGGATGAGGCCGCGCTCTTCCAGATCCTTCATCACGCGGCTGACCATCTCGCGCGAGGCGCCAACCATTTTGGCGATGTCCTGGCGCGAGATCTTTTCGCGGATCAGCAGCCTGCCGCGACCGACGTCGACCGCGAACTCCAACAGCGCGCGCGCTACCCGCCCGTAAACGTCCAGCAGCGCCAGGGATTCGATCTTTCGATCAGCGTGGCGTAGACGCTGCACCAAGCCGCGCATGATGGTGTAGGCCATAGACGAGTTTTCCGGTAGACAGCGCGTAAATTCCGTTCTGTCGAGCATCAACACGTCGGTCTGTACCTCGGCGCGCACAGTTGCCGAGTGCGGTTCGTTGTCGATCAAGCTCATCTCGCCGAAATAGTTACTCGGTTGCAGCGTGGCGAGAATCACCTCGCGGTTTTTGCCGGCGGTCGTGATGACTCGCGCGCGGCCATTGAGCAAAATGAACAGCGCATTGGTTTTTTTCCCTTGCTCGACGATCATCTCACCGCGTTTGAATCGGCGCTTGACCACCGTTTCGGCTACCGACGCAGCCTGTGATTGGGTCAGCATCGAAAACAGTGGCACACGGCGGATCAAATCTAAATTAGTCAGCATTGTCATGACAGTAAACCTCCCATCTTAGGGCGCTCTCAAAGCCGGAGCATTTCAGCCGCATCCGTGGCGCGCCTGCGTAACATTTGGCGAAGCACAAAGGACATTTCACGAAGTATTTGAGCGCTTCGTGCATCACCCGGCATCTTAAAGCAAGGCGGAAAAGCCCGTCGAACCCTGCAATGATAAGTCCGATAGGAAAGTACGCGTGTGCGGGCGCGTTTGGGGATTGAGGATAGCCTAAGCTGCCATCGGGCGCGCTGGCAAAAGCGAGGCGCCGCAGACCGCTCGCTTAGCAAGGACAAGCTTTCGCGATCAGCGCGCCTGACGGTGGCCAGAATCGGGTGCGTAACGCTCTCACCCAAAAAGTGAAGGCCATCGAAGTCCCGAAAGTCGGGCCTCCATGCCGCGTTCTTGAGGATAACAAGCGGTCAACTGGAGTGCCCAGCTTCAGTGTTGCCTTATTATTCAGCGTTATCTTGATACCGTCCGGCCACAGGGCGGGGCTTCAAACCGAACCCAGTTTTACGATGAACAGCAAGCATGCCAAAGTCCTGATCCTCGGCTCCGGTCCTGCCGGCTATACCGCCGCGGTTTACGCCGCGCGGGCCAACCTTCAGCCGTTGCTGATTACCGGGATGGAGCAAGGCGGCCAGTTGATGACCACCACTGAGGTTGACAACTGGCCCGCCGACGCCGAGGGCGTGCAGGGTCCCGATTTGATGCAGCGTTTTTTGGCGCATGCCGAGCGTTTCAAGACTGAAGTGGTATTCGATCATATTCATACCGCCGATCTGTCCCGCCGTCCCTTTACCTTGAGCGGCGACGGCGGCGTCTATACCTGCGACAGTCTCATTATTGCCACCGGCGCGTCGGCCAGATACTTGGGGCTGCCCTCTGAGCAAGCCTTCATGGGCCGCGGCGTGTCGGCCTGCGCCACCTGCGACGGATTTTTCTATCGCGATCAGGACGTGTGCGTGGTCGGCGGCGGCAACACCGCCGTTGAAGAAGCGCTGTACCTGGCGAACATCGCGCGCAAAGTCACGCTGGTTCACCGCCGCGACAAGTTTCGCGCCGAACCGATCTTGGTCGACAGGCTGATGGATAAGGTCGCCGCCGGCAAGATTGTGCTGAAGACCTTTTGCCTGCTCGACCAAGTGCTGGGCGACGATAGCGGCGTTACCGGCATACGCATCAAAACCATCGATTCTGGGCAGACCGAAGACATCGCCTTGCAAGGCTGCTTCATCGCCATCGGTCACGCGCCCAATTCCGGCATCTTCCAAGGTCAGCTCGACATGGAAGGCGGCTACATCAAGACCCAGGGCGGCAGCCAAGGCTTTGCCACGCAGACCAGCGTGCCCGGCGTGTTCGCCGCCGGCGATGTGCAAGATCACGTCTATCGGCAGGCCATCACCAGCGCCGCCACTGGCTGCATGGCCGCGCTGGACGCGCAGCGCTTTCTGGAGCAGCTTGGATGATCCGGGTCGCGAGCGGGTTTGAGTGCGGTTCAACCCCTGAGTAGTTTTTTCGGATCGCTGCCGGTTATAATTTGAAGTTTCCCAGGGGCCACCGCCACCCTATTTTCATGGCGAGGTGAGGCCAAAGCGAGTCACACGGCGTATGCAGCGTGGCGCCCAGCGGCGGCTGAAATGGAGTTGAACTCATGGCACGTGTGTGCGAAGTCACGGGCAAAAAGCCCATGGTTGGGAACAACGTTTCCCACGCCAACAACAAAACCAAGCGCCGGTTCCTGCCGAACCTGCAATACCGCCGTTTCTGGGTCGAGAGCGAAAACCGCTGGGTGCGCCTGCGCGTATCGAGCGCCGCCTTGCGCCTGATCGACAAAAACGGTATTGACGCCGTGCTCGCCGACATGCGTGCCCGCGGCCAAGCCTAACCCACACAAGGAAAACCCATCATGGCTACCAGCAAAGGCGGGCGCGAAAAAATCAAGCTCGAATCCACGGCCGGCACCGGCCACTTCTACACTACCAGCAAAAACAAAAAAACCATGCCCGAGAAAATGTCGATCATGAAGTTCGACCCCAAGGCTCGCAAGCATGTCGAATACAAGGAAATGAAGCTGAAGTAACTCAACGCTTTTTTCACGCTCGCAAGGCCTGTCCCCACCAGGGGGCGGGCTTTGTTTTTTTGTGAGGCGGTTGTCGCGGTCTACACTGACGGCCCTCAACACTGCAAGGAGACCTCACGATGCTGAAAGATGACCTCGTCGCCGATGGCCACGCGCTACTGGACGCGCCCTTGGGCAGCAAAGCGCCGTCGCGCCGCACGGCGCTCAAAGTCGGCCTGGGCGTGGGCTACGCCGCCGCCACGCTGCCGGTCATGGCGCAGACGGCAATCAAGACTTCCGCCGACGGTTTGACCGCAGGCCAGGTAATGATCGACGTGGCTGGCTTCAAAATGCCCGCTTACCGCTCGCAGCCGGCGGGCAAAGCCGGGTTGCCGGTGGTGCTGGTGGTGTCAGAAATCTTCGGCGTGCACGAATACATCGCCGACATCACGCGGCGTTTGGCTCACCGGGGTTATCTGGCGATTGCGCCCGATTTGTTCGTGCGCCAAGGCGATGCCAAAAGCTACACCGATATTCCAAAGTTGATGAGCGAATTGATTGCCAAGGTGCCCGACGCTCAGGTCTTGGGCGACCTGGACGCTACGGTCGCTTGGGCAGCGGCCCACGGCGGCAACACGCGCAAGCTGGGCATTACTGGTTTTTGCTGGGGCGGGCGTCAAACCTGGTTGTATGCGGCGCACAACCCCAAGGTGAAGGCCGGCGTAGCCTGGTACGGGCGTTTGGTCGGGCAGCCGAGTGATCTGGCGCCCAAGAATCCGGTCGATGTGGCCGGCAAGCTTCACGGGCCGGTGCTAGGGCTATACGGCGGCGCCGACACCGGCATCCCAGTCACCACCATTAACCAGATGAAAGACGCATTGCAGGCAGCGGGAGGCCGCAACCCGGCGGCCAAGGCGTCGCAATTCATGCTTTACCCCGAAGCGCCGCACGCCTTCCATGCCGACTACCGGCCCAGTTTTCGCAAAGACGCGGCCGAGGATGGCTACAAGCGTGCGCTGGCATGGTTTGGGCAGCATGGGGTTTGAGCGGCCGATAAAACCGGCGCCATGAGCTTCGCGCATGACGCGATTGTTTGTTAAACTTTGCGCAACATGAGCGCCGTAACCTTTGACACGCCGAAGTTCGTTAGAACGCTGGAAGCCGCTGGCGTGGCAGGGCCGCAGGCCGAGGCGATAGCTTCGGCTGTGCGCGACTCGCACGAAACGGCGGAGTTGGCAACCAAGTCCGATTTGCGTGAGTTGGAATTGCGCATGACGATCAAGCTGGGTACGATGATGGCCGCTGCCGTGGGCGCGACCGTGGCGTTGATGAAGCTGCTCTGAGCGGCGGGGGCCGTGACTGCATTCCTCGGCCTGCATACCAGTTCAACCTGGAAACGGTAGTTGAACGCGCCCGAGCTAAGTCGTCATCGGGTGGGCTGGCAAGGGTGAGCGCTGCGGCTCCAAGGGTGCTCAGCGCACCCTTGGACAGCGCGAACGGGCACAGCCTCTGGCTGTGCTGCGCCCTGCA
>JAITMV010000237.1 GCA_031277295.1 Burkholderiaceae bacterium
CGGCTGAACTTCATCGCGGTCGGGTTGCTGGTCGCGCTCGGGCTGTGGTGGCTGATTGGGCGCACCCGTGTCGGTATGCTGGTGCGCGCGGGTGTGGACGATCATGAAATGGTCGATGCACTTGGCGTCAACGTCAAGCTGCTGTACGCGGGTGTGTTCACGCTGGGCGCGGCGCTGTGCGGCCTGGCCGGTGTGATGGCCGCGCCGCTGCTGGCGGTGGAAATCGGCATGGGCGAGCGCATGTTGATTACCGCCTTCGTGGTCATCGTGGTCGGCGGCATCGGTTCGGTGCGCGGCGCGCTGGTCGGCGCGCTGCTGGTGGGCATGACCGACGCGTTGGGCCGCGCCTACATCCCGGTGCTGCTGGCCGAGGCGCTGCCGCCGCAGTTCGCCGATTCGCTTGGCGCCGGGCTGGTCGCCAGCAGTGTGTATATCTTGATGGCGCTGGTGCTGCTGCTGCGCCCGGCGGGCCTGCTGCCGGCGCAGCGTTGAATCCCGGTTGAAGGCGCCTACGATGACCCGCAAACACCTCGTCAACCTGGCCGGCCTGCTGGTGCTGCTGCTGGTGCCGCTGGCCGCGCACCTGCTGCACCAGCCGTTCCTGGTCAGTCTGTTCACGCGCTTTGCCATTTATGCGCTGGCGGCGGTCAGCCTCGATCTGCTGCTGGGCTACGGCGCGCTGGTCAGCTTCGGTCACGCCATGTTCTTTGGCCTGGGCGGTTACGTGATCGGCATTGTCAGCTTTCACCTGGCTGAAGGGCTGCCGCTGCTGGGCGCGGCCAGCAACTCGGCGCTGGTGCTGTGGCCGCTGGCGGCGCTGGTCTGCGCGCTGCTGGGGCTGGTGGTGGGCTACCTGTCGCTGCGCACCGCGGGCGTGCAGTTCATCATGATTACGCTGGCGTTCGGGCAGATGCTGTACTTTTTGCTGGTCGGCCTGACGGTCTATGGCGGCAACGACGGCATGACGCTGACTGAGCGCAACACGCTGCCAGGCCTGCCCACCGGCAACGCCAACGTCTTTTACTACCTGTGCGTGGCGCTGCTGCTGGCCTGGATTGGCTGGAGCCGGCGCGTGGTCAATTCGCGCTTTGGCATGGCGCTGTCCAGCCTGCGCCAGAACCGCCGGCGCAGCATCAATCTAGGCATTGCGCCGCTGCGCTACCAGTTGGGCGCTTTCGTCATGGCGGCGGCGGGCGCGGGACTGGCGGGCGCACTGTGGGCCAACTACGCGCTGTTCGTTAGCCCGGACATGGCCTCGTGGCAGAAGTCGGGCGAATTCATGGCAATGGTCATCCTCGGCGGCATGGGGTCGATCTTCGGGCCGGTGCTCGGCGCGGCGGCTTACCTCGGGCTGGAGCAGACGCTGACTGCCTGGACCGAGCACTGGATGCTGATCCTCGGCCCCCTGCTGGTGCTGGTGGTGCTGTACGGCAAGCGCGGCCTGTATGGTCTATTAGTACACCGACCTGGGGAGATCGAAACATGAAACCGCGTCTTTGCGCTCAGGGCGGCGTTGCAAATGCTCGCAATACCACGTGGTATTGCTGCGCTTTGCGCCTAGCCCTGAACGCAAATCCATCGGTTTCATTTGTTCCGATATCCCCGGCCGGTGTACTAGTCCCCCGGAGTCTGCATGACTGAGCCACGCGCAGCCGACACCGCGGACGCCGCTGCGCTCGAAGTGCGCGCGCTGCAAAAGCGTTTTGGCGCGGTACATGCCACGCAAGGCGCGAACTTGAGCCTGCGCGCTGGTGAACTGCACGCGCTGATTGGCCCCAACGGTGCCGGAAAAAGCACACTGATCGGACAAATTAGCGGAGAGATAACGCCTGATGCTGGCAATATCCTGCTTTTTGGCCGTGACATCACACGCCTGCCCGCCCACCTGCGCCCCGCCGCGGGGCTGGCGCGCTCGTTTCAGATCAGCCAGATCTACCCCGAATTCAGCGCCGAAGACAACGTTGCCCTGGCGGTGCAGGCGCGCAGTCCCGACGGCGCCAACCTGTGGACCCCGGCGCGCACCGATGCCCGTTTGCGCGAGCCGGCGCGTGCGCGCTTGGCCGAAGTCGGCCTGACCGACCGCGCCGGCGTGCGCGCCAGCGAACTCGCGCACGGCGAGCGGCGCCAGCTCGAACTGGCGATGGCGCTGGCGCTCGAAGCGCGCGTGCTGCTGCTGGACGAACCCATGGCCGGCATGGGCGCCGAGGAATCGCGCCGCATGGCCGAACTGCTGGGCCGGCTCAAGGGCCGCTACGCCATTCTGCTGGTCGAGCACGACATGGACGCCGTGTTCGCGCTGGCCGACCGCATCACCGTGCTGGTGTACGGCAAAACCATCTTTACCGGCACACCCGACGAAGTGCGCAGCCATCCCGACGTGCGCGCGGCTTACTTGGGGGAGGCGTCGTAGGTGTTATCTATTGAAAAAATCACCGCCGGCTACGACGCCAGCCAGGTGCTGTTCGATATATCGCTGCGCGTCGCGCCAGGCCAGAGCGCCTCGCTCATCGGGCGCAACGGCATGGGCAAGAGCACGCTCATCAAAACCGTGATGGGCATGTTGCCCGCGCGCAGCGGCCGCATTCTGCTGGACGGCCAGCCCATCCACAACCTGCCGCCCTACCGCATCGCGCGCCTGGGCGTCGGCCTGGTGCCCGAAGGCCGGCGCGTGTTCGGCTCGCTCAGCGTACAAGAAAATCTCGTCGCCACCGCGCGCCAGCGGCGCGGGCAGACCGGCGCGACGCACTGGTCGCTGGAACGTGTCTATGAACTTTTCCCACGCCTGCACGAACGGCGCGCACAATCAGCGCGCACGCTCTCCGGCGGCGAGCAGCAAATGCTGGCCATTGGCCGCGCCCTGCTGACCAACCCGCGCCTGCTCATTCTGGACGAGGCCACCGAAGGTCTGGCGCCGCTGATCCGGCTAGAAATATGGAGTTGCCTGCGCCGGCTCAAGGCTGAAGGCCAGACCATCCTGGTAGTGGACAAGAACCTGCGCGAAATGCGCGAACTGGTTGACGTGCATCACATCATCGAACGCGGTCGCGAAGTCTGGCAAGGCGCCCCCGATGAACTCGAGGCGCAGACCGAGGTGATTGAGCGGTATCTGGGAGTGTAGGGCGCCCGCGTCTGCCGATACTTCCCGCGCAGGTTGAAACTACGCGGGCATGACGAAATAAAGGCTTCAGGGCGAGCGGAGTTAATAAAAGGTTCCTTAGCTGAAGCGGCGTCCTCGCCCTTGCAGGGCGCGCGTCGGCCAGAGTCCGACGCCGCTCATGCCGTCCAAACGTGCGCAGGTACGTTTGGAGCCGCGGCATTCGCCCTTGCCAGCCCACCCGATGGCAGCTAAGCTCGGGCGCGTCCAACTACGGTTTCTAGGTTGAATCACTCATTTGTATTCTCGAATCTGCTCCAGTGATATGGGTGAATCACCACTTTCATTATCTTCAATTTCTTTCTGAAGTTGATAAAATTTTTCATGACTGAGTTTTTGAATCGGTGGGGGTATGTCGATATTGATTACAGCCTCCATAGGCTGAGATGTTTTTGGAATAGTTATGCAAATCGGGTTATCAATATCCATATTTACGCACGATTTATTCTCGGATATCTGATTGGTGACTTGATGGATGGTTCGTTTCGTTGGCCATCGTGGACCAAAGTGATAAACCGCTGCATACATTATTTTTGCCTTGACTATCGAAACACCAGATGCAAGCATTCCCGTGTAAAAAGCCTGGTGTACATCTTTCCACGAGCGGAGCTTTTGATTGCATGCCACATCGTGAATTACTGACGAATCTCTATACTTCCCTTCGAGCGGCCCGCCAATAATTGACCATGCAAATTTAGGAATTGACGCCCCATCAATTATTGCACCTTTTGGGGCCTCCCATCGTGAACCCGAAGGATCTATATAGGCAAATGGCCTGACCAAAGTCATCGTTTTCCCATCAGGGTTCCATTTCGCCACAACGCTCCCAACGAACGATCCAAAATTCTGCGCACTTGCACAGCTCATGAAAAATGCAATCAACACGGCCACTACGATTCTCATATGGATCTCCTGTTTGTTTAATGCGAAATTTGAATGGGTTGACTTTATCGTATGCATGAGACTTTTCAATCAGGCTGCTTCACTGGAGCCTCAGATATGGCATCATATTACTATTCAACCAGCGTAGGGCAGGGCTCATCCTGCCATCTCCCGATTTCGTGAAGCGGCGCAATGGCGGGGTGAATCCCGCCCTACGCTGGCTGTTATTTTTTTGGTATGTCCGATACAGCATCATGTAACTGCTCGGCTCGCCGGTAATTGAGTTCTGCTACACAAGCCAGACGGCCTAATTCAAGTGCGCTGCCAATCGCGCCGCCACCGAGCGATGTCATGAATTTACAGTGGGCATTTCGATACCTAATAAACTCTTTAGTAGATGTAGCTAGCATTGCCTTGGTTTGATTTATATATCGTTCATCTTCATCCCATTTGGAAATTCTGTCGATGGCCTCGTTTTCATATTTCTTCAGGGCCTCAAAACTTTTTCTTACTTCCCTTTCTAGGCAATCATGCATATCTCTCTGTGAGATGGAGGCGATATCACATTCTAGGCGTAATGCTCGTTCGCCTGGTGTTGAGACTGCTGGTGCTGAGAAGGTTTCTATCGGCAAACCAAGTGCAAAGCTTAAGCAGATTAATCTTATTTTGCACATGAAATCATCCCCATTTTACGTACTGCTGAATATGCGTAATTGAGCCTAGAGGCATAGGTGGGTGTGCGTCCTCCATTGTAATTGGTTGCTATCGAAGATGTGGTTACATGTTGCCAACCTGTGATGACCCGTTTCATTGATGCTTTCTGGTATTTCAATACCTGGCCGGCTTTCAGGAAGTGCGGGTTCGCGCTCGGATTCAATTTTTTCATCGTTTCTACCGTACTGCCCTGAGCCTTGGCAACCTTGTCAAAGCTGTCGCCAGGCTTGACCGTGACTTCATAGACTCGGGTATCGATATCAGGCACGTTTTTATAATCAAAATTGGCCAGGCGCATGAGCAAGTAGCCGATGCCTGCGTATAGATTGTGCCTAGGGACTGATCTGGCTGAGCGCTCAGTCACCTTCCCTTTCCAGTCTGGCAGCGCAATCACATCGCCGCCTTCGTTGCCCGATAGGAACGAGGTGACCCCCGGATCGCTACCGACTCCGGCTTGCATGGGCTTGAAGTTCCAGTCTGGATCATGAGGCCCACTCTCAGTCCAAAGCATAGCCTTTACCAACCTCCAGTCCAGCGGCTGATAGCCCTTGTATCCCGCGAAACGGCGGTTGAAGTCATGGACGATCATCTGGATGTCGCAGTCCCAGCGGTTCCAACGGGCATCGCCATCAGCGAC
>JAITMV010000261.1 GCA_031277295.1 Burkholderiaceae bacterium
CGCTGCGGCGCAAGCAATCCTTGCCAATGACACGGGCCATTGGCTGCGGATCGCGCCTTGCAGCCCATCCCAATCCGCATCCCGCACACCTCACGCCGAGATCGTGAACACGTTCTAAGAACGCGTTTACGATCCTGGCGCGCTTGCACGTCCGCGCCAGGATCGTAAACATGTTCTCAGGTGTTCCTGAAGAGGCTACGGTTTCTTGAGGGCGCGATCAGGCGGATTTGTTCACATTTTCTGAGCGGTCAATCGCCAGCGCCATACATACAATGGCTCTGTGGATGTGGGACGTGAAGGACAAGTCCGGGAGAGCGCTATGAGCGTGGGGTTACCGATATTGCCTGGCGCTACTGCCGATGCGCGCCGCCGCTGGGCGCTGGGGGTGGGAGCCGGGCTGGCGCTGGCTTTGGCGGGGTGCGGCAGTTGGCCGCGCCAGCTTGGCGGGGGCGCTCGGTCGCGGCCCGTGCCGGCAACGCAGCCACCGCTCAATCTCGACCCCGCCGGGCGCGAGGAGGCGGTAGCGCATGCCATGTTGCTAATCAACACGCCGTACACCTATGGCGGCAACACACCGCAGGGCGGCTTTGATTGCAGCGGGCTGGTGTCCTGGGTGTTCAGCCGCATCATTGCTGGCACGCCCGACGCCGCGCGCCGCTTGCCACGCTCCACTGCGCAGTGGGCGGCGGTTAGTGTGCCGGTGGATGAAGCGGTGCTGCAACGCGGCGATCTGGTGTTCTTCAACACCACGGGGGCCAGGTTTTCGCACATGGGGATTTACGTCGGCCAAGCCCAGTTTGTCCATGCGCCCTCGTCGGGCGGCACGGTGCGCAAGGATACCGTTACAAGCCGCTACTTCAGTCGACGTTATCAGGGTGGGCGGCGGGTGTTTGCGGCGTAGCTGTTTTGCGTTTGAGAGGGTGTGAACAAATTCGCCGCGCCTGTTCTTCTCGCCATTTCCGCGAAGTTCACGCCTTCGTGGGAATGACGATGGAAAAGTCGCACAGCGCGCTGGGAAAGGTGCAACTCCGGTTTCATTTCAGTTTTCCATGACGCTCACGCGCCAGCCGCGACGCATGAAACGTTTGGCGTAGGGGCAACCCTTGTGGTTGCCTTGTGTTCGTGCCGATGATCGTGCCCAGCAAGCGTAGGACGGGGTTCACCCCGCCACCCCCCGGCTTCGTGAAGCGGCGCAATGGCGGGGTGAACCCCGCCCTACGTTTGTTTTTTTGCGCCGTCCGCCTCCATCCCTGCCTTCCCCAAAAGGGGGGGAGAAAAACCGGCGAGATCAAGATCAGTTTCACTTCAGCATTCCTCACAGCGAGGGAATGGGTAAGGCGGGGGGCTTATTCGCTACACGCGGAATTTGTTCACACTCTCTCTATTGAGCCCATTGAACAGACATCAACCCGTGGCTTGTCATTGCCGGGCGGCGGGGCAGTGCTATACTGAGGATGTTTGAAGTTGTTTGGCGCTCACCTGAGGCGTGTTCCGCTGGGGCAAAGGCTTGGGGTTAGCGGCGGCTTCTTCCGTTGTGGGCGATGGGAGCGGATGCGTCAAGACGTTGGCGCGGGTCTTGCCGCGCAGCCCTGGCGTGGACTTCCGGTTGTTGAGCAATGCAAGCATTGAGCGGTTCATCACTTGCTAGTCACCGAACCTGGCATGAGCCGCAGCACAGCTTCGTAGAGTCGCAGTTACATATAGTTGCAGCTCCGTCGCCCGCCCCTCTTACTGTTAGGGAAGCTCTGAACAAATTTGTCGCGGCTGGCGCATCGCCGCATTCAGGCGGTCTGCGTCACAAGCAAATGCTCGCAACACCGCTTGGTATTGCCGCGCTTTGCGCCTTGCATTCCAAAAGCAGAATCCGCAGCGCGCTTTGCTCGCGCAGATTTGTTCAGAGGTTTCCTGGGAGCCGCAGCGCTCATCCTCGGTCAGATACGTTCTGGCGACCTGCTCGGGCGCGCCGAATTTATTTACACCCTCTGGGGCCTCGTTTTACCGACGCTTCGGCCCACCCTTTCGTCTTTCCCGCCTTCGCGGGAATGACGAAAGGGTGGGCGGCAATGATAGGGAACTGCGTGGCAATGACGATGGAAAAGTTGCATGGCACGCGCGGCGAAGGTGCAGACCCAGTTTCACTTCAGTTTTCCATGGTGCTCGCGCGCCACCCGCACCGCATGAAACGAAACGCGCTGGTTTGTAACTCCCTCCCCCTTTGGGGGAGGGTTGGGGTGGGGGCCTGCGGCGTTGGCGCGGACGCTCCAGCTTGTTTGATGCGCCGTCAGCCCCCATCCCTGCCTTCCCCCAAAGGGGGAAGGAGAAAAACCAGCGAGACAATGTGGATTGTTTCACTTCAGCCGCGCCGGAGATGTGCATGAGTTACCTGTTGACCCTGCATCACGATGCCGAGTTGACTTTGTCGTCTACCGAACCCTTGGTGCCGGCCCAACAATTGACCTCGTTGCAAGATGCCTCGGCGCTTGTCGCACGCTTGTCGGAGTTGCTGGCCGTCCGCGAAAAGCGGGTGAAGGAGGCCGAGCGCAAGGCGCGTGAGCGTGGAAAAAAAGCCGGCCATGCTGCTGGCGAGGCTGCCGCGCGTCAGGAGGGCGCGGTTTCTTTGGCTAATGCGCTGGCTGATCTGGCGCAGACGCAACTTGCACAGCGCGAGGAATTGCGTCAGGCCCTGGTTGCGCTGGCCTCGGGTATGGTGCGCAGCATGACCGCGGAGTTGGCGCCGGCGACGGTGCTGACGGCGCTGGCCAAGCGCGCGTTCGAGCATGTCGTGCCGCCGCAGCCGGTACGCTTGCGGCTGCCGCCTGATATGGTTGAGCCGGTGCGCGCGCAACTGGCCGAGCACGAGGCGGCGGTGTCGGTGCAATGCGTCGGGGATCCCGATTTGCATGGCTTGCAATGCGTGCTCGAGTGTGCCACGGGAGTGTTGCTGGCCGGGTTGGACGATGTGTTGGAGCGAACCGTGCAGTCGCTGGAAACGCGTCGCCGCGCTAGCGCGGGCGAACGCGCCCAGGAGCCGTTGTTATGAGCGCGTTTGCCGCCGCTGGCCAGCCGTTGCTGGATCACGCGCTGCTGGATGCCTTGCGGGTCACTCAGTCGGCGGTGGCGCGCGGGCGCGTGGTACAGGCTTTCGGCACCACATTGCGCGTGAGCGGACTGCGTGTGCATATCGGCCAGCAGTGCTTGATTCGGGACCCCGCACACCCGCAGGCCGAGCCGCTGCGCGCCGAGGTTGTGGGCTTGCGAGAGCATGACGCCATCCTTGTGCCGTTGGGGCACATGCAGGGCGTGTCGATGGGCTCCGAGGTGGAGGTTATCGAGCAAGGCTCCATGGTTCCCGTCGGAGCCGCGTTGTTGGGGCGTGTGATCGATGCCTTTGGCGATCCTCTGGACGGCCAGCCGCTGCCGCTGTCGGCCACTGTGCTGCGGCCTTTTCAGTCTGAGCCACCGAATCCGCTGGCGCGCAATCCCATCGAGCGACCTTTCGTTACCGGCGTGCGCGCCATTGACGGTTTGTTGACGGTGGGCGAAGGTCAGCGATTGGGGGTGTTCGCCATGGCCGGTGGTGGTAAGTCAACGTTGTTGGGAATGCTGGCACGGCAAGCCCGTAGTGATGTCAACGTGATTGCGCTGGTGGGTGAACGCGGCCGTGAAGTGCGCGAATTTCTGGAGCATAGCCTCGGGCCGGAGGGCTGCGCCCGTTCTGTCGTGGTGGTGTCTACTTCGGACCGCTCGGCCATGGAACGCTTGCGCGCCGCGCAAACGGCTACCGCCTTGGCCGAGTATTTTCGCGCCCAAGGCCAGCGCGTGCTGTTGCTGATGGATTCCGTGACCCGTTATGCGCGTGCGTTGCGTGAAATCGGCTTGTCGGTCGGCGAGCCTGCCGTGCGTCGCGGTTTTCCGCCGAGCGTGTTTGCTGAATTGCCGCGGCTGTTTGAGCGTGCCGGCAATGACGCGCATGGTTCCATCACGGCTTTTTATACCGTGTTGGCCGAGGACGAAGACGGCTCCGATCCGGTGGCCGAAGAAACGCGCTCCATTTTGGATGGCCACATCGTGCTGTCGCGCAGTCTTGGCCAGGCCGGTCACTATCCGGCCATCGATGTGCTGGCCAGTACCAGCCGCGTGTTTAATCAAGTGACGTCCGACAAACAGCAGAAGGCGGCGCAACGGGTGCGTGCTTTGATGGCCAAGTATGAGGAAATCCGCTTCCTTGTGCAAGTGGGCGAATATGCCGCTGGCAGCGACCAACTGGCCGACGCCGCTATCAAGGCGCAGCCCGCCATCAAGGATTTGTTGCGCCAGCGCCCCGACCAATTCAGCGCTATGGACGAAACTTTGCAGCGGATGCAGCAATTTGTGACTTAATAACGCCTATGTCCACCGCTACCACGGATTTTCCCCGGCAACTGCACGATGCGCGCCAGCTCAAGCGGTTGCGCGAGTTGCGCGAACGTGCCGCGCTCAACGGTTTGCGTGGCGCCGAGGCCAGGCTGCAAGCCGCCATACAGTCGATGCAAGAGCGCCAGGCCGTGATATTGCATCTGCACAATGAGCGCCAGGCGTTGGCTTTGCGTGTCGTTGGCGAACTGGCGACCGACATGGTTCGTTTGGCAAGCTATGTCAGTGCGCTACAGGCTAAGCTTGACGATGATCTTGAGCGGGCCGAGTATGCGCTTATTGACGAGGAACATGCTGTGGCCGAGGCGCGCGCCAAAGTGAAGGAAGCGCGTCAGGCGTGGCTGCAGGCGGTTTCGCGCCACAATGCGGCCACGACTATGGTGAGTGATTCGAGTCAAGCGTTGCGTCGCGACCGAGAGGCCCGCGCCGAACGCGAAGATGCCCCAACGTTCACGTTGATTACTTAAGGACGATCTGAAAAACTACCACAATCGACGGATTGCATGGCAACGACTCTATCCTTACCCAAGGCGATCCCGTCCCTGCCTAAGGCGACGGCATTGATGCGGAGGCTATGGTTTTTCAGAGTTTTCTCAACGAAAGGAATATAGCGATGAGCCAGATAGATTCTTCCTCAAGCACGTTGATGGTGGTGCCTGAACTGAATGTTGAACAGCGCCGAGCGGTGACCAAGGTCACGCCGCAGGCGGCATATGACTTCAACGTGGCGTTGCGCAACGCTGATCGGCATGAGGCCGATGATGAAGACGATTCGCAGCCGGATCGGCCGCACATGGCCTTGGCTGGGTTGATGCCGCAGCCGCTACAGGGTTCGACTTCGGCGCAGGGGGCATACACTGATGTGCTGACGGGCGGTGGCGTCATGACGGCGTTGCCCAACCCTCAGGGCGGAACATTGCCCGATGCCGTGCCAAGGAGCGCCAATATCAGCCAAGCGGTTAATCAGCAGCAGTGGCGCGTCAATATTCCAAGTGACGGTCTGTCTGGCAACGCTTTGGCGATGAGGCTGGTCAATTCCGGCGCCGGGCTTTGGCAGGTTCGGTTGCAAGCCGATGACTCGACCCGCCAGCAACTGACGCCCCATCTTGAGCGGTTGCGCGACAAGTTACGCCAGCGCAGCGATGGGCGCTTCGACGATTTGGGATTCGATGACGATAATGGCCCAGACTCCGAAGCCTAAAAGCAACCCGAAGGTTAAAAGCAAAAGGGTACGCCGTCCTGGCGCCTCGGAGTTGGCTTGGCTGGCCCTGGGTGATGCGGTGGCGGTATTTGGCGCCGCTGCCGAGTCGGGGGGCAAATCGTTGAGTTGGTGCAGCCCGGCTTTCGCTCAGGCGCTTGACCTGGATGAGGCTGCGTGCCTTGCGTTGACGACAGATACGTTGGCGGTTCGCTTGCAAGGGCTGCAAGCCGGGTTGGATGCCGTTGTTGCCGATGCTCCATGGAACGGGGTTGTCGCCGATAGAAATGATCCATCAGAAAGTGATCCGCGCTGGCGCCTTGCCGAACTGTGCGTGATTCACAAGGGGACGCTGGTGTTGCGCTTGCGGCTGGAGTCGGCGCAGCAACGGGCCACACGGCGTCACCTGGAAGACCGTGAACGTCTGTTGTTTACTTCGCGTAGCGTTGCCATCGACGAGATGGCCAGCACTTTGGCGCATGAGCTGAATCAACCCCTTGGCGCCGTAACCAACGTGCTCCAAGGTCTGAAGGCGCGGTTGGCAACCGTTATCGCGCGGCCCAGCGCCGGCGGCGTTAATGTCTTGGCGTCCTTGGCTCAAGGTGCACAACTGGCGCTTGACCACGTGCAGTATGCGGCCCGCATCATCGGGCGTATCCGCGAATATACGCAGTCGCGCCAGCCGCGCCGCGAGCGTGTCGATATCAACGCCCTGCTTAATGACAGTCTGGCTCTGTTGGATTGGGATTTGCAGCGCCACGGCGTGCAGTTGCGCATCAGCTTGAGGGACGAGACGACCGCCGACCGCGCGCCGGTGGTCGGCGACAGCGTGATGTTGCAGCAGGTTTTTGTCAACCTGATGCGCAACGCCATCGATGCCATGAGCAGCACTTGCGCCAATCAGCGGCTGCTGGATATCGCCAGCTTCATCGACGACGCCGGTCATGTTGAAATTACCATCGCCGATACGGGAAGCGGTATCGGCGAGGATGCGGCGTCACAATTGTTCGCGCCTTTTTTCTCGACCAAGCCTACCGGCATGGGGCTTGGCTTGAATATTTGCCGCAGTTTGATTGAATTGCATCAGGGGCGGCTGTGGTTTACCGCCAATCTCAGCGGGCGCGGCTGTACTTTCCACGTTGCGCTACCCATGGCTCGCGGCAGCGAGTTGACCTTACGCTCTCCGGATGCCGAGGAGTCGGCCTCATCATGACAAAGGACAACGATCAGGCGATATTCGCCGCTGACTGCACGATTTATTTGCTTGACGATAACGACGACTTTCGCGCTACCGCTAAGTGGTGGCTTGGCGGCGCCGGCTATGAGGTTTTTGATTTCAGCGATCCGCACCAGGCTATCGACGCTTTGAAGGCGCTTACGCCGACAAGCATTCCCTATGCTTGCTTGCTGCTGGATGTGCGTATGCCGGTGATGACCGGTATGCAAGTCCATGACGAACTTATTCGAGCCGGTATTACCGGTCCGCAGGTAAGCCCGGCATTGCCTATCATCTACATGACCGGTCACGGTGACGTGCCGCTTGCCGTCCAAGCGATGGAAAAAGGCGCCATTACATTTTTGGAAAAACCGTTTCAAGATCACATGCTGGAGTCGGCTCTCAAGCGTGCTTTCGACGCCACCCAGCGTATGCCCTTTTTGCCGCCCGGAGGGCCAGCTTGGCCAAGCATTGATTCCAGCAGTATTTTGTTTCAACGCCGCTTTTCCGCCCTGACTCCGCGCGAAGTGGAGGTCTACCGCCAGTTGCTGACTGGCCGCACTTCCAAGATGATCGCTCGTGAGCTTGGCGTTACGCCAAAGAACGTGGATTACTTTCGCAGCCAGGTCATGAAGAAGATGCAGGCCGAAACGCTTGTCGACCTGGTGCGCATGGCGCTCAACGAACGGTTGATTGAATAGGGTGTGTGGACGTTCTAAGGGCGGCATTCTCGGAAAACCGAATTGGGCGGGTGAGCGAAAAAGTACATTGGCCGGTGTCCTGTTGCCGTGACGCAATGGAGGTAGGACTCTGGCGCGTTGGTGCTTGTTCCGCAAATATTTACGGGACAGGACACTAGTACTCCGTTCCACCAAAACATTGACATGAAATCGCGTCTTTGTCCGCCATGCTGCGTTGCAAATGCTCGCAATACCACTCGGTATTGCTCCGGTTTGCGCCTTGCCTGACGAACAAATCCATCGATTTCATTTGTCAACCTTTTGCTGGAACGAAGTACTAGCCTGGTTTGCAGTTTTGTTTTTTTCTCCGCATGAACGATCAATTGGTGCTTGATCCGGCCGGCAGCGGCGCGGACGACGATGACGGTTTGACGCTGGCGGCTTACGCTCAGCGCGCTTATCTGGAATATGCCCTCAGCGTGGTCAAGGGCCGCGCGCTGCCCGATGTGTGCGATGGGCAGAAGCCGGTGCAACGGCGCATTCTGTATGCGATGGACCGCATGGGGCTGGGCTATGGCGGCGCGGGCGGCAACAGCGCCGCGGCAGCAGTCAAGAGCGCCCGTGTGGTGGGGGAGGTGCTGGGGAAGTTTCATCCGCACGGCGACAGCGCCGCGTATGACGCGATGGTGCGCATGGCGCAGGATTTCAGCCAGCGTTACCCGCTGATTGATGGCCAGGGCAACTTCGGCAGCCGTGACGGTGACAGTGCCGCCGCCATGCGCTATACCGAGGCGCGGCTGGCCAAGATCACGCGCTTGCTGCTGGATGAGATTGACGAGGGTACGGTCGATTTCGTACCCAACTACGATGGCCGCGAGCAGGAACCGCGCCAGTTGCCCGCGCGCTTGCCGTTCGCGTTGCTCAACGGCGCCAGCGGTATCGCGGTGGGGCTGGCGACCGAGATTCCCAGCCACAATTTGCGCGAGGTGGCCGACGTCTGCGTGGCGCTGGTGAAAAACCCGAAGCTGGACGACGACGAGTTGTTCCGTTTGTTGCCGGGGCCGGATTATCCGGGCGGGGGGCAGATCATCAGCGCGCCCGAGGATATCCGGGAGGCTTATCGCACGGGCCGCGGTACTCTGAAAGTGCGCGCGCGCTGGAAGGTGGAAGACCTGGCGCGTGGGCAGTGGCAACTGGTGGTCACCGAGTTGCCGCCGGGCACGTCGGTGCAGAAGGTGCTGGAAGAAATTGAGGAGCTGAGCAATCCCAAGGTCAAAACAGGCAAGAAAGCGCTGACGCAGGAGCAGACGCAACTGAAGGCGACCGTGCTGGCGGTGCTTGACGAGGTGCGTGATGAGTCGAGCAAGGATGCACCGGTGCGCCTAGTGTTTCAGCCCAAGAGCCGCACGGTGGGGCAAGACGAACTTATCAACGCGCTGCTGGCGCACACGGCTTTGGAGTCGTCGGCGCCGATCAATCTGACCGGTGTGGGTCTGGACGGCAAGCCGGTGCAAAAAAGCCTGCGCCGGATGTTGCAGGAGTGGGTCGAGTTCCGCCAGCAGACCGTTGTCCGCCGCAGCCGGCACCGGCTGCAAAAGGTGCAAGAGCGTGTCCATATCCTGCAAGGGCGGCGGCTGGTACTGCTGAATATCGATGAGGTGATTGCCATCATCCGCGAAAGCGACGAGCCGAAGGCGGCGCTGATGGCGCGTTTTGCGCTGACCGAGCGGCAGGCTGACGACATACTGGATATCCGCTTGCGCCAACTGGCGCGGCTGGAGGCGATCAAGATCGAGCAGGAGCTGAAAGACTTGCGCGAACAGCAGGCCGGACTGCAAGAAATTCTGGACAGCCCGGCGGCGCTGCGTCGCTTGATGGTCAAGGAAATCGAGGCCGACGCCAAGCAGTTTGCCGATGCGCGCCGTACTTTGATTCAGGCGGAAAAGAGGGCGGTTGCCGAGGTTCGCGTGTTCGATGAACCGGTCACGGTCATCGTCAGCGAAAAGGGTTGGGTGCGGGCGCGCCAGGGTCACGGTCACGACGCGGCGGCGTTCACATTCAAGGCGGGCGATGGCTTGTACGGCGCGTTTGAGTGCCGCACCGTCGATCACTTGCTGGTGTTCGGCGGCAATGGGCGCGTGTACAGTGTGCCGGTTGCCAGCTTGCCTGGTGCGCGTGGCGACGGTCAGCCGATCACTACCTTGATTGAGTTGGAAGCGGGCACGCAGCCGTTGCACTATTTCGCCGGACCGGAAAATGCCGTGCTGCTGCTGGCCGGCTCCGGCGGTTACGGCTTTCTGGCGCGCGTGGGGCACATGCTGTCGCGCCAGCGCGCGGGCAAGGCGTTCGTTACCGTCGGCGCGGATGAGCAAGTTTGCCGGCCTTCGCTGGCGGCGCTGGATGATGGACAGAAAACACTGGCGGCAACGCACGTGGCTTGTGTTTCCACGGGCGGGCGTTTGCTGAGCTTCGAGATCGGCGAACTCAAGCTGATGGAAAAGGGCGGACGCGGCCTGACTCTGATCGACCTTGCCCCCAAGGATGCGCTGGCTGGCGCCGCCGCCTACACGCGTAGCGTGCGCATTTACGGCCTGGGACGTGGTGGCAAGCCGCGCGAGGAAACGCTGGAAATTCGCAGTCTCAACAACGCCCGAGCCGCTCGGGCGCGCAAGGGGCGCGAAGGTAGCTTTGGCTTCAAGCCGGTTCAGATCGTGCGGGTGGAATGAGCCTGGAGGCCGCAGTTGACCGCTTTTGACCTTCAGGAAATTCGTATGAATGTTGACTTTCCGCGCCCCGATCACCTTCACCTTTTGGGTAAACGCGCTACGCACCCGATCAGGTTGCCCTCGGGTGCGCTGGCGGCGTTGCTTGTCCTTGCTGGCGGCAAGCCGGCGGCGTCCTCGCCCTTGCAGGGCGCGGCACAGCCAGAGGCTGTGCCCGCTCGCGCTGTCCAAGGGCGCGCAGGCGCCCTTGGAGCCGCGGCGCTCGCCCTTGCCAGCCCACCCGATGACGACTAAGCTCGGGCGCGTCCAACTGCGGTTTCTAGGTTGAATGGCGCTATGGATATTTCTCCTGCTGCGGTGCTGATTGTGCTTGCGTTTGCGGCCATCAGCTTTGTTTTGGGCCGTCGCCTGTCGCGCGATTGGCGCGCCAGACGGCAGGCCAAAGAGCAGGCTGCTCGGCGCGCGCGCGAAACCCGCCAGCAGCGCCGGGCTAGGCAGCGGCGCCAGCGGGGATGAAAAAATAGCAAATCTCGATAAGGGCGGCGTCAATGAAGCTCGGCATGGCAGTCGTGGCCTGGGCCAGGCGGATCAAACGCGATGGCGTGACGCTCTGGTTCGCGGGCAAGCATCCTCAAACACCTTGGTACGCTAAGGCGCTGGGGTTGTTCGTGGTGGCTTATGCGCTTAGTCCGGTCGATCTGGTGCCGGACTTTATTCCGGTGCTTGGCTACGTGGACGATGTGTTGCTGCTGCCTGCCTTGATCTGGCTGACCGTCAGGCTGCTGCCGCCTGAGGTGGTCGTGCAATGCCGCGCCCAGGCGGATGAGTGGATGCGCGCGCACGGCGCCAAACCGAGGAGTCGGCTTGGCGCGGCGCTGATCGTGGTTTTGTGGCTGCTTATTGGCATGGCGCTGTGGCGTTGGCTTGGGCCGTATCCGTAGGCGGCGCACTTTTTCGGCAAGCAACAAATCGGAGTTGGCCTGAAGGCAGGTTCTGATTAACCGCCATTTGCTTTTTTTTTGGGGGGCTGGCGGCTCACCATGGACCGCTGGTCGCGCGGCGCTGTACGTGGGCGAGGTAGGCGTTGCCGTCGGGGGTGCTGCCGCGCGCTTGGGCATCGGCCAGCATTTGGCCCAGGCATTCCATGACTTCGTGGTGTGCCTGGTGCAGGCTATCGCGGCGGCGCGCCAGCAGTGCGACCGCTTGCCGGATGCCGCGCGGCTGGTCGATGCTGCACTGTTCGCTGATCGCCAAGTGCATTGACAGGTGCAAAAACGGATTGCCGACCGGATGGCCTTTGGGGTACACCTGCTGCACGCTGACTTCGGCGTCGGCCAAGTCGGCTTGCCATTCGGGGTGCTCGGCGATCCAGCCAGCGGCCAGATTTTCAATGGCTTGCATCGGCTGACCAGCACGCTGCTTGGCCCAGACGCCGCAGAAAAAACGGCGCACGTCGGCTTGGGAGGGGTTGAACATGGCGGCGCTCAAACGTGGCTTGAAGCCGCGATTGTGCCTGTCGCTTTCACGCTTCGTATTACGCAAAGCGCGGCGGGCGTTTTTCGATGAAGGCGGTGACGGCTTCGCGGTGGTCAGGGGTCATGTGGGCGATGGCCTGGAAGCTGGCGGAGATTTCGAGCAGCGATTCGAGCGTGCCGCTCTGACCTTCGCGCAGCAGGCGCTTGGTCATGCGCAACGCGGCGCTGGGGTTGGCGGCGATTTTGGCGGCCAGCGCGCGCGCTTGCGGCAGCAGTTCATCGTGCGGCACTACGCGCGAGACCAGGCCACAGGCCAGCGCCTCTTGTGCGCTCAACGCCTCGCCGGTGAAGGCCATTTCCGAGGCCTTGGACATTCCGACCGTGCGCGGCAGCAGCCAGGCGCCGCCGTCGCCGGGAATAATGCCAACTTTGACGAAGCTCTCGGCGAAGGTGGCTTTTTCAGAGGCGATGCGGATGTCGCACATGCACGCCACATCCAGCCCGGCGCCGATGGCGGGGCCGTTGACGGCGGCGATGGTCGGTACGTCCAGGTGGTACAGCGCTTTGGGCAGGCGCTGGATGCCGTTGCGGTATTCCTCGCGGATGGCATCGGGCGTGCACTGCTCGGTGAAGTAGCGTTGCATGGACTTGACGTTGCCGCCGGAGCTGAATACCGGCCCTTCGCCGGTGAGGATGACGACGCGGACGGCGGTGTCTTTGCGTACCGCTTCGCAGACGGCGATGATTTCATCGACTGCCGTGTTGCCGGTCAGCGCGTTGCGTGTTTCCGGCTGGCTCATGGTGAGGATCAGGATGGCGCCGTCGCGCTCGGATTTGAGAAAGCTCATGGGTGCTCCGGGGTGAAGAATGGCAAATGAATGGCAAATGACGAAATGACCTCGCTGCGCTTGGGTGACGCGCTTGGCGGCGCATGACTGAAGTTATTTCGTCATGCGAACGCTACATCGGTGGCGCGGCGGATCAGGTCAACCGTTAGACCGTCGTGCTGCTCGACTAGCGCGGCGCCGGCGACGTCATGCCAGTACGACTCGGAGCCGCCGGTCTGCCGCCACAGGTGCAAGCGGCGGGTGAATAGTTGCAAATCGAACTCGGCGGTAAAGCCGATGGCGCCGTGAATCGAGTGGCTGAGCGCGGCGACTTCAACCGCCGCTTCGCTGGCGCGCGCCTTGGCGATGGCTACGCGCAGGCGGTCGGGGGTGAGGCTGTCGCGTTGATGGTTGTTCTGATGGTCGCCCTGATGATCGATTTGGCAGCCGATTTGCGCTGCCATGCGGGCGGCGAATACGTGCTCGGAGATGACACTGAGTTGGTGCTGGATGGCCTGAAACTTGCCAATCGGGCGGCCGAACTGCTGGCGGTCGTTGGCGTATTGCAGCGTGCTTTCAAACACGCGCATTAGCGCGCCGGCCAGTTGCGCGGCGGCGGTGCAGGCTTGCAGCAGGCGCAGATCGGGCGCGGCGGCGACGCGAGGCGCGTCGGCGCAGTCGGCGGCTGGCCATTCGAGCGTGGCATCAAGCGCAAAGCCGGCGGGCGAGGCGCTGGCTTTGGCTGTCGGCAGCAGCAGGCAGTGCTGATCCTGGCGGGCTAGTACCCAATCGGCGACGCGGCCTAGGTGCACCGTGTCGCAGCGCACGCGCCCGTCAGCATCGCTCAAGGCCTGGCCGAAGGCGATGCTGCCAGTAGGCCGCGCCACGCCGGCTTGCGCCAGCAGGGCGCGCGCCAGCACGGTTTCAGCCAGTGGCAGCGGCATGGCGTAAGCGCCGCATTGCTCGAACAGGGGGTGCGCCTCGGGTAGGCTCAGGCCGGCGCCGCCTTGCGACTCACTTACCAGCGCGTCAGCAAAACCGGCGTCTTCGATGTGTTGCCACAGGCTTTGCCGGGCGGGCGATGCCGCGTCGGACTCGATGGCGCGTACTACTTGGGGGGTGCATTGGTCGGCCAGCAACTGGCGCACGGCGTCGGAAAATAGATCGTCCATTTTTTATTTCCTCAGTTGTCCAGGGGGTGGTGAGGTGTCACCTGCGGCGCACGAAACCGACGCCGCCTCACCCTTTTGTCATTCTCAAGAAGGCGGCAATGACGGTGGAAAAGTTGCACAGCGCGCACGGGAAGGCCCAGACCCAGTTTCATCTCAAACCAAGGCCGCGCGCGATCATGCCGCGCAAAATGTCGCGCGTGCCGCCGCGCAGCGAATACGAGGGTGCGACGTGGGTCACGTAGTTGAGTGTTTGCAGCAACTCTAGCGGCACGCGACACGCCGGGCGCGAAAACAGATCGTCGGTGATGGCGGCAGGGATGATTTGTTCAACGCCGGTGCCTAGGTCCTTGACCAACGCGGCCTCGACGACGGGGCTTTGGCCGCGTGCCAGCTTTTGCGTGACCGCCAGCGACATTGCGCGCAATGGAGCAAGCCGCGTGAATATCTGACCTGCCAACCGCAGCGATGCATCGGTGCGGCCCGCGGGGGTGCGCACGAAAGCCAGCCACTCGTCGAACAGCACAATGCTGGAATACAGCCGCTCGGGGCCACTGCGCTCGAAAGCGAGTTCCGCCGTCACCTGCTCCCAGCCCTTGCCTTCTTCGCCGATCAGCGCGTCGGCGGGCAAGGCAACATTGTCAAAGAACACTTCGCAGAAATGGCTGTCGCCCGACAAGTCGGTGATGGGCCGCACGCTCACGCCTGGCAGCGATAGATCGACGATCAGTTGCGACAGCCCTTTGTGCCGGTCCTGCGCCTCGCCCGAGGTGCGCACCAGCGCGATCATGTAGTGGCTGTTGTGCGCGTTGGTGGTCCAGATTTTCTGGCCGTTTAGCGTCCAGCCCTGTTCGGTGCGGGTGGCGCGCGTGCGCACGCTGGCTAAGTCCGAGCCTGCGTTCGGCTCGCTCATGCCGATGCAAAAAAAAGCTTCGCCCTTGCAGATGCGCGGCAAGTAAAAGCGCTTTTGCTCCTCGCTGCCATATTTGAGGATTAGCGGGCCGCTTTGCCGGTCGGCGATCCAGTGCGAGCCAACCCGGGCGCCGAAGTTCAATAGTTCTTCGACCAGCACATAGCGTGCGAACGCGCTGCGCCCGCCGCCGCCGTATTGCGTTGGCAGCGTCAGACCGATCCAGCCGCGCCGGCCCAGCTCGCGGCTGAATTCGGGGTCATATCCGCTCCAGGAGCGCGCACGCACGTGGGCCGGAGTGCGGCTTGCCGTCTGGCGCAAAAAGGCGCGCACGGGTTCGCGCAATGCCTCGTCCTCGGGCGGGATGGCGGTAAGGGACAGGGGTTCGATGGCGCTCATGCCAGCACTCCTTGTTGTTTTAGGTTGTTGATTTGCTCGGGCGATAAGTTCAATACCTCGCGCGCCACCTGCTCGCTGTCTTGCCCCAGCGTGGGCGGAGCGCGGCGGTAGCTGACCGGGGTGGCCGACAGGCGGATCGGGTTGGCGACCAGCGGAATGGGGCCCGCGTGCGGATGATCGACTTCGATGCGCAGGCCGCGCGAGCGCACTTGCGGATCGTCGAACACGTCGGCCAGCGTATTGATCGGGCCGCAGGGCACGTTGGCCTTTTCCAGCAGCGCGACCCATTCGCGCGTGGTGCGCGTGGCGGTGACTTCACGCATGGCCGCGATCAACACGTCGCGGTTTTGCACGCGCGCCACGCCATGCCGGAAACGCTCGTCGTCGGCCCACTCGGGGCGGCCCGCGGCGGCGCAGAAACTGGCGAACTGCGCGTCGTTACCGATAGCCACAATCATGTGGCCATCGGCGGTTGGAAAGTCCTGATATGGCACTACGTTGGGATGCGCATTGCCCATGCGGCGCGGCGCTTGGCCGCTGTACAGATAGTTCATGCCTTGGTTGGCCATGCAGGCCACCAGCACGTCGAGCAGCGCCAGATCAATGTGCTGGCCTTCGCCGGTGGCCTCGCGTGCGCGCAGCGCCGCCTGGATGGCGATGGTGGCATACAGGCCGGTCATGATGTCGGTTAGCGCTACGCCGACCTTGACCGGCCCCGCGCCCGGTTCGCTGTCGGCGCGGCCCGTCACGCTCATCAGCCCGCCCATGCCCTGAATCAGAAAATCGTAGCCGGGCCGCGGCGCGTAAGGCCCGTCCTGGCCAAAGCCGGTGATCGAGCAATAGACGATGCGCGGATTGAGCGCGCGCACCGACTCGTAATCCAACCCATACCGCTTCAGAGCGCCGACCTTGAAATTTTCAATCAGCACATCGCACCGCGCCGCCATCTCGCGGATCAGCGCCTGTCCCTCGGGTCGGGTAATGTCGATGGCGATAGACCGCTTGTTGCGGTTGGTGCACAGGTAATAAGCCGCGTCGCGCGTGTCTCGACCGGCGGCGTCCTTTAAGAACGGCGGCCCCCAGGTGCGCGAGTCATCGCCGCAGCCGGGGCGTTCCACCTTGATGATCTCGGCGCCCAAGTCGCCCAGTGTCTGGGTGGCCCAAGGGCCGGCCAGCACGCGCGAAAGATCAAGCACCCGCACGCCAGCCAACGCGCCGGGGCGGGGAGGCGCGCTATCGCCTGGGGCGTTCATCGCCATGAAGTCATCTCCGGTGAAGTCTGCGCAAGAAATCGCGGCCCGGCGCAAAAGACAAAACAAGAGAACAGGCCGCGCTCATCTGATTGGTTCCCCCAATATCTCCCAATATATATCAGGTATCCAATGAACCTGCGGCGACCCGGCCAAAACCCGGTAATGCATTGAGAGCCTGTCCGCCCATCGCATACCATTGCGGGCTTATCCGACACCCATATGACTTGATCCGAGGAGAAACTTCATGTCCCAAGCCTTTATCTGTGACGCCATCCGCACCCCCTTCGGCCGCTACGGGGGTGCGCTTGCCAGCGTACGTACCGACGACCTGGGCGCAGCCCCGCTCAAGGCGCTGATGGCGCGCAATCCCAAGGTGGATTGGGCGGTTGTGGACGACGTGCTATATGGCTGCGTCAACCAGGCCGGTGAGGACAACCGCAACGTTGCGCGCATGGCCGCGCTGCTGGCTGGCCTGCCGGTGGAGGTGCCAGGCGCCACCATCAACCGCCTGTGCGGATCGGGACTGGACGCCGTGGGCAGCGCCGCGCGTGCCATCAAAACCGGCGAGGCGCGGTTGATGATTGCCGGCGGCGTCGAGAGCATGAGCCGTGCGCCGTTCGTCATGCCCAAGGCCGAAACCGCCTTCTCGCGTGCCAACGCGGTGTACGACACCACCATGGGCTGGCGCTTCGTCAACAAGTTGATGAAGGCGCAATACGGCATTGAATCCATGCCCGAAACGGCCGAAAACGTCGCCGCTGAACACAAAATCGAACGCGAGGCACAAGACCGCATGGCGCTGGCCAGCCAGTTGCGCGCCGTCGCGGCGCAGCAAGCCGGCCACTTGGCGCGCGAGATCACGCCAGTGGCCGTGCCGCAAAAAAAAGGTGATCCGCTGGTGGTGGACAAAGACGAGCACCCGCGCGAAACCAGCCTGGAAAAACTCGCCGCCCTCAAGGGCGTGGTCAAGCCCGAGGGCAGCGTCACCGCCGGTAATGCCAGCGGCGTCAATGACGGCTCTTGCGCCCTGCTGATGGCTGATGAGGCGGCGGCGTCCAAGTACGGGTTGACGCCGAAGGCGCGCGTGCTCGGCATGGCGGTGGCCGGCGTCGCTCCGCGCGTGATGGGCATCGGCCCCGCGCCAGCGACGCAAAAAGTGCTGGCCCTGACTGGCTTGAAGCTCGATCAACTCGACGTGATTGAACTCAACGAAGCCTTTGCCGCGCAAGGTCTGGCGGTACTGCGCTTGCTTGGCCTGAAGGACGACGACCCGCGCGTCAACGCCTGGGGCGGTGCCATCGCCTTAGGCCACCCACTGGGCGCCAGCGGCGCGCGCCTGGCCACCACCGCCGTCAACCGCCTGCACGCCAGCGGTGGCCGCTACGCGCTGTGCACCATGTGCATCGGGGTGGGGCAGGGCATTGCGGTGGTGCTGGAAAAGGTCTGAGAACGTGTTCACGATCCCGGCGCGGGCGTGCGGGCGCGGGCTTGGGAGGTCTGCGGCGCAAGCAATCCTTGCCAATGACACGGGCCATTGGCTGCGGATTGCGCCTTGCAGCCCATCCCAATGCCGCATCGCCGCACACCTCACGCCGAGATCGTGAACACGTTCTGAGCGGTGGCTGATGCAGGCCGCACGCCTTTGCCCACCGTCGGCGCGAAGTGCTGAGGTCTCGGCTACAGTGCGGCGCTTCATCACCACTGCACAGGACTATTGCCATCATGACTCTTGACGCCGCCGCGCTTGACCGCATCTTCCGCAACGCCCGCACCGCCAACGGTTTTCTCGACCGGCCCGTGCCGGATGATTTGCTGCGGCAGGTTTACGAGCTGGCCGCGTGGGGGCCGACGTCGATGAACACGCAGCCGGCGCGCTACGTGTTCGTGCGCACGCCGGAGGGCAAGGCGCGGTTGAAGGAATGTCTGATGCCCGGCAACGTGGACAAGACCATGTCCGCGCCGGTAACTGTCATCGTGGCGGTCGATTCGCAGTTTCATGAGCACATGCCGCGGGTTTGGCACCTTGCGGGCGCGCGTGATCTGTTTGCCGGCAACGCAGGGTTGGCGCAAGCCACGGCGCGGCGCAACGCCACGCTGGGCGGCGCGTACCTGATGACCGCCGCCCGCGCGCTGGGGCTGGACTGCGGGCCGATGAGCGGTTTCGATGCCGACAAGGTCAATGCCGCTTTCTTTCCCGACGGGCGTTGTACGGTCGATTTTCTCGTCAACCTGGGGTACGGCGACGACAGCAAGCTGTTCGCGCGCAATCCGCGTTTGAGTTTCGGGCAGGCTTGCACGCTGGCGTGAGCTTTCCGCTCATCACCGACTGGTATTTCTACGCCGTCGCCGCGCCCGCGGTGCTGCTGCTGGGCATCAGCAAGAGCGGCTTTGGCACTGGTTTCGGGGCGTTGGCGGTGCCATTGATGGCGCTGGCCGTTCCGGTGCCGCAGGCGGCGGCGATTCTGATGCCGGTACTGCTGGTGCAGGACGTGCTGGGCATCGCCGCTTTCCGCAAGGACTTCGACCGCGTGTTGCTGAAATTTCTGTTGCCCTGGGGGCTGGCGGGTATCGTCGTCGGCACGCTGACGATGCGGCTGTTGCAGGCCAAATGGGTGGCGGGCATCGTGGGGGTGTTGACGCTACTGTTTCTGGCCCAGCGGCTGCTGTTTCCGCCCCGCGCCGACAGCCCGCCGCCGCCGCGCTGGGCGGGCGCGCTGCTGTCGGCGGCGTCGGGTTTCACCAGTTTCGTGGCGCACGCAGGCGGACCGCCAATCAGCGCCTACGTGATTCCACTCAAGCTGCCGCCGCTGTTGTTCACGGCGACGATGGCGTATTACTTTTTTGCCATCAATATGGCCAAGTGGGTCCCGTATGCCTGGCTCGGGCTGCTGGACGGGCGCAATCTGGCGACCTCGCTGGCGCTGCTGCCGCTGGCCCCGCTGGGAGTGTGGATCGGCGTGCGCATCGCGCGGCGCATCGACCAGGCGCTGTTTTACCGCTTTGTCTATGCCGGCATGTTGTTGACTGGGCTGAAGCTGACCTGGGACGCGGTGGGATGAAGCCCTTTTGCGCCCGGCGCGGGCCTTTTCCAAGGCTCAGCCTTGCCCCGCCTCGCGGTTGCGTCGCCGCAATTCGTTCAGTTTTTCGCCGATCTTGATTTCCAGCCCGCGCGGGGTGGGCTGGTAAAAGCGTTGCTCGGGCATGTCGTCGGGCAGGTAGCGTTCGCCAGCGGCGAAGGCGTCTTCTTCGTCGTGGGCGTAGCGGTAGCCCTTGCCGTAGTCAAGCTGCTTCATCAGCTTGGTGGGCGCGTTGCGCAGATGCAGGGGCACGGGGCGCGTGGTGTCTTGCCGCACAAAAGCCTTGGCGGCGCCGAACGCCTTGTAAACCGCGTTGCTCTTGGGTGCGACGGCCAGATAGACGATGCATTCGGCCAGCGCCAGTTCGCCCTCGGGGCTGCCCAGGCGCTCATAGACCTCGGCGGCGTCCAGCGCCAGGCGTAGCGCGCGCGGGTCGGCCAGGCCAATGTCCTCGCTGGCCATGCGGATCATGCGCCGGGCCAGATAGCGCGGATCGGCGCCGCCATCGATCATGCGCACAAACCAGTACAGCGCCGCGTCCGGGTCGCTGCCGCGCACCGATTTATGCAGCGCGCTGATGGTGTCGTAAAACTGCTCGCCGCCCTTGTCGTAGCGGCGCAGGCGCTCGCCCAGCACGCGCAGCAGCCAGTCGCCGGTAAGTGTGTCACGTCGCTCGGCTTTGGCGGAAATCAGCAACGTCTCCAGCGTGTTCAGCAGTCGCCGCGCATCGCCGTCGGCGTAGGCGAGCAGACGTTCGGCGGCGTCTTCGGCAATGGTCAATTGTGGCGACTGCGCCATCGCGCGGTCCAGCAACTGGCGCAGATCGGCGCTGCCCAGAGGCTCCAGCACGTACACCGTGGCGCGCGAGAGCAGGGCGGAGTTGACCTCGAACGAAGGGTTCTCGGTGGTCGCGCCGATGAAGGTGAACAGGCCGCTTTCGACGTGCGGCAAAAAAGCGTCCTGCTGGCTCTTATTGAAGCGATGCACCTCATCGACGAACACGATGGTGGGTTGCGGCGTCAGCCCGTCGCGGGCGTTTTCGGCGCGTTCCACCGCCTCGCGAATGTCCTTGACGCCCCCCAGCACGGCGCTGATGGGGATGAACTGGGCATCGAACGCGCCCGCCATCAGCCGCGCAATCGTCGTTTTTCCAGTGCCTGGCGGCCCCCACAGAATGCAACTGTGCGGCTGGCCGGACTCGAACGCGATGCGCAGCGCCATCCCCTCGCCGAGCAAATGCTGCTGACCCACCACCTCGGCCAGCGCGCGCGGGCGCAAACGCTCGGCCAACGGTACGTGGGTCGGCGGGTGTGAAGCAGCGGGTGACAATGCGCGCGCCATGCGCGCATTGTCCACCGGTTGGGGACGAGTTATTCGCGGATTACGTCCGCACCGGCAGGCGGACGGAACTCGAAGGTCTGCGCCGGCAACACGGCGTTGTTCTGAACGTTGGTGAAGTTCAGCACCGAGCGCTGACCGAAGCTGTCGATGATCTCCAGGATGGACAGCATCGCCGAGCCTGCCGTGGGTTTGAAGCCGACGCGAACGCTTTGAATCTGCGTGTCAGGCGTTTTGGGCGTGGCCAGCAGCCACTGCAGGCCGTCCTGATCGGGTTCGTTGATCAGGGTGAAACTTTTTTCCAGCGCTTTCAGATCGGAGGCTGAGGCGACGATGGCAGCGGGCGTAGAGCCGAGCGCCTGCTCCTGCTTGCGAGTCGTGACCTGATTCAGATCGGCATCGTACAGCCATAGCGTCTGGCCATCGGCGACGATGGTTTGCTCGAACGGCTGACGGTAGATGAAGCGGAATTTGCCGGGGCGCTGAAACTCGAAGCTGCCCTGTTGCGTCTTACTGCGCGAGAGTTGGCCGTTTTTTCCTGGCGTGGTGACGACTTGAGTGAAATCCGCCTTGCCCGAACGGGTGGTCTTGATGAATTGTTCCAGGCTGTCCAGCCCGCTGGCCCAAGCGGCAGGCGAGGCCAGCAGCGCGAACAGCGCCAAACTCGCAAACAAACCGCGGTGGCGGCGGTTGCCCGACAGGTGCGACTTGCTACGGATTCGATCATTCATTGGGGGGTGACTCCGCTTCTGTGCGGGACCAGAATTTCGCGTTGGCCGCGCACGTTCATGGGGCCGACCAAGCCAGCCTTTTCCATCGCGTCCAGCAGGTTGGCGGCCTTGTTGTAGCCTATCGACAAATGCCGCTGCACCAGCGAAATGCTGGCCTTGTTATTCGTCATCACGATTTCGACCGCCCGGTCGTATAGTGAGTCCTTTTCGCCGTCGAGATCGCCGCCGCCCCAGGCGCCGCTTTCGCCCTCGGTGACGCCGCCCTCAAGCACGCCCTCAATGTAATTAGGCTCGCCCTGACTCTTGAGGTACTCGGCCACGCGGTGCACCTCGTCATCGCTGACAAAAGCGCCATGCACGCGGGTTGGCAGGCCGGCGCCGCTGGGCAGATACAGCATGTCGCCCATACCCAGCAGCGCCTCGGCGCCCATCTGATCGAGGATGGTGCGGCTGTCGATCTTGCTGCTGACTTGAAACGAGATGCGCGTCGGGATATTGGCCTTGATTAGGCCGGTAATCACGTCCACGCTTGGGCGCTGCGTGGCCAATACCAGGTGGATGCCGGCGGCGCGCGCTTTTTGCGCCAGGCGGGCGATCAATTCCTCGATCTTCTTGCCGACCACCATCATCAGGTCGGCCAACTCGTCGATGATGACCACGATGTAAGGCATGCGTTCCAGCGGCTCGGGGTCCTCGGGCGTCAGGCTGAACGGGTTATAGATGAACTGGCCGCGCGCCTTGGCTTCGTCGATCTTCTGGTTGAAGCCCGCCAGGTTGCGCACGCCGGCCTTGCTCATCAGCTTGTAGCGGCGCTCCATTTCGGCCACGCACCAGTTCAGACCATTGGCGGCCTGCTTCATGTCGGTAACCACCGGGGCCAGCAGGTGCGGAATGCCTTCGTAGGCCGACATCTCCAGCATCTTGGGATCGATCATCAACAACCGCACGTCCTTCGGCTCGGCCTTGTACAGCAGCGACAGAATCATGGCGTTGATGCCGACAGACTTACCCGATCCGGTGGTACCCGCCACCATCACATGCGGCATCTTGGCCAAGTCCGCCACTACCGGATTGCCGACGATATCCTTGCCCAGCCCGACGGTGAGCAGCGACTTGGCATTGTCGTAAACCTGCGAGCCGAGGATTTCGGACAGCCGGATCGACTGCCGCTTGGCGTTGGGCAACTCCAGCGCCATGTAGTTTTTCCCCGGAATGGTTTCGATCACCCGAATAGACACCAGGCTAAGCGAGCGCGCCAAATCCTTGGCCAGGTTCACCACTTGCGCGCCCTTGACGCCGGTGGCCGGTTCAATCTCGTAGCGGGTGATGACTGGTCCCGGCGCGGCAGCCACCACGCGCACCTCGACGCCGAAATCCTTCAGTTTTTTCTCTATCAGACGGCTGGTCATCTCCAGCGTTTCCGGCGCCACGCCGTCTTGCCGCGCCTGCGCGCCGTCGAGCAGATCGACCTGCGGCAACTTGCTGTCGGGCAGTTCGTTGAACAGGGGTTTTTGCCGTTCCTTGACAGCGCGCGCGCTTTTGGTCACCTGCGCGACCGTCGGCTCAATCGGTACCCGCGTGGGCAGGTGTACTTCGGTCGCCTCACGCTCATGATGCACCACCTCCTCGCGCTCGCGCGCCGCTTGCTTGCCCAGCGCTACATCTTGTGCGATTTCGCGGCGTTCGCGGCGCGATTCCATCAGCGCGTACAGCAGCGCGCCGATGCGCTCGGCCACCGAGCTCCACGAAAAGCGCAACGCCACCGCCGCACCCAGCACCAACGCCGCGATACCCAACAGCGCCGAACCGGTCAGGCCCAGCCACCGCATCGCGATTGGTCCGCCCAGATAACCCAGCACGCCGCCAGAGGGTCCGGGCAGCACGGCGTCCCAGCGATGCAGGCGCGACCACTCCAGCCCGGTGCTGGCCGCCAGCAGCAGCACTAACCCCAGCAGCGGCACCCAGCGTGTGGTAGTCAGACGCACCCATACCGAACGTTCCGGCGCACCGGACGCGGGCGGCGCATCGGCATGCATCCAGCGCCATACGCTGGCAATCCAGGCGCGCAGCGCCGCTGCCACGCACCACCAGGCCGAAAATCCAAACAAGACGTAAGTCAGATCGGCCAGCCAAGCGCCCAGTTTGCCGGCCCAGTTCTGCACCGGCTGGCCCGCGCCCGTGGTTGACCATGCCGCATCCTGCGGCGAATAACTGGCCAGCGCAATCGTCACGAAGATGAGCAACGTCAGACCAAGCACCAGTGCGACTTCCTGGACAAACCGGCCCAGTCCCAAGCGCGGCGTCGCCCCGGCGGCGCTATCGTTGAATGTGTTAAGCGGATAAGCCATGACTAAAGGAATAACGACGCAAGCTTACCGTATGCCGCCTGCGACTCATGAGCACCAGGATACTGGACAGGCATGAACAAAGGCGGCGCCTCATGCGCTCCCCGAGGATGAGAGCGACCTTTGAGCAAATCCGTCGCGGCTGGCGCATCGCCGCATTCGGGCGGGTCTGCTTCAAAAGCGAGGGCGTGATCGCCGCATGGGACTTGGTGAGGCGTTGCTTCATGCCTGTCGTTAAAATAATAAATTCCGCCCCGAGTGCTGGTCATCGCCAATCACCCCGCACCCCCGCGTCGGCTTGAACCATTGCCATCCCTATGTTCTGTTCCACGGCATTGACGGGGCGACACACCAAGGCATCGGGTTCGTTTGCCCGCGCATCAACACTATCAACTTTGAGTCAATGAAAGAACCACATGGCCGTGAGTGTCGAAACCCTTGAGAAGCTTGAGCGCAAGATAACGTTGACGCTGCCCGTCGAGACAATCCGTAACGAGGTCAACGCCCGCCTGCGCAAATTGGCGCGTAGTGTGCGCATGGACGGCTTTCGTCCCGGCAAGGTACCTCTGAGCGTCGTGGCGCAGCAGTATGGCAATTCGGTGCAATACCAAGTCATGAACGACAAAGTGGGCGAAGCGTTTTTATCCGCCGCCAATGAAGCGCAATTGCGCGTGGCCGGACAACCGACGATTACTGAAAAAGACGGCGCGCCCGAAGGCGAAGTGGCGTTTGACGCGGTGTTCGAGGTGCTGCCGGATGTGAAGATTGGCGACCTGAGCACGGCCGAGGTGGAAAAAATCAGCGTCGAGGTCAGTGATGACGCCATTGAGCGCACGCTGGACATTCTGCGCAAGCAGCGCCGCACCTTTGCGCAGCGCCCCAAGGACGCGCCGACCGAGAACGGCGACCGCGTCACGGTCGACTTCATCGGCAAGCTTGACGGCGAGCCTTTCGATGGCGGCAAGGCGGAAGATTTTCAATTTATCGTCGGCGAAGCCCAAATGCTGCCGGCGTTCGAGGACGCCGTGCGCGGCATGAAGGCGGGTGAGAGCAAGACCTTTCCGTTGGCCTTTCCGGACGACTATCCGGGCAAGGAAGTGGCGGGCAAGACGGCCGACTTCATGGCCACCGTCAAAAAAATCGAATCCACGCACCTGCCACCGGTCGATGAGCAACTGGCCAAGTCGCTGGGCGTCAAGGACGGCACTGTGGAGGCGTTGCGCGCCGACATTCGCAACAACCTGGCGCGTGAGGTCAAGGCGCGCGTGGGCGCGCGCAACAAACAGGCGGTGATGGACGCGCTACTGGCCAAGGCTGAGTTGGACTTGCCCAAATCCAGCGTGCAAGCCGAGCTAAACCGTTTGGTGGAAGCCGCGCGCGCCAATCTGAAGGCGCGCGGTCTGAAAGACGTGGACAAATTGCCGATTCCCGAAGACAACTTTCGCCCGCAGGCCGAACAGCGCGTGCGTCTGGGCCTGGTACTGGCCGAACTGGTGCGCTCGGCCGACTTGCAGGCCACGCCCGAGCAGATACGCGCCCAGATCGAGGATTTGGCCGCCGGCTACGAAAAGCCGGCCGAAGTGGTGCGCTACTACTACGATGACAAGCGCCGCTTGGCCGACGTCGAAGTGCTGGTGCTGGAAAACAATGTCGCCGACTATGTGCTAGGTCAAGCCAAGGTAACCGAGCGCGAACTTGGCTTCGACGATCTGATGGGCCAGCAGCCGGCCTGATGCTGGCGCCGCATTCAATTCAGCAATGACAAAATGATTTCGCTTGGCGCATGACTGAAGCAGCCATTGCAGTCATGCCCGGCGAAGCTGGCGTCATTTCGCCATTCTTCACGGAGTTTTCATGAGCCAATTCGACACCCCCAGCAATCTTGGCCTGATCCCGATGGTGGTTGAGCAATCCGGGCGCGGCGAGCGGTCTTACGACATCTACTCGCGTCTGCTGCGCGAGCGGGTGGTATTTTTAGTCGGCGAGGTCAACGACCAAACCGCCAACCTAGTGGTGGCGCAACTGCTGTTTTTGGAAAGCGAGAACCCGGACAAGGATATATCGCTGTACATCAACTCGCCCGGCGGCAGCGTCAGCGCGGGTTTGTCGGTTTATGACACCATGCAATTCATCAAACCCGACGTCTCTACCATGTGCTTGGGTTTTGCTGCCAGCATGGGCGCGTTTTTGCTGGCCGCCGGAGCCAAGGGCAAGCGCTTTTCGCTACCCAACAGCAAGATCATGATCCATCAAGTGCTCGGCGGCACGCGCGGGCAGGCGACCGACATTGAAATCCACGCCCGCGACATTCTGCGTACCAAAGAGCAAATGAACCGCATTCTGGCGGAGCGTACCGGCCAGTCGCTGGAAAAAATCCAGCACGACACCGAGCGCGATTACTTCATGACCGCCGACGAAGCGCGGGACTACGGCATTGTTGATCAAGTCATTGACAAGCGACCCTGATGGTGGGTTGAGCGCCGATACCGTTGGGCACATCGCAATGTCGTTTAGCGTTGAGCGTTTTGCGGCGATGCGCCAGCGCCGAAAGATGTATTTACGTTGAACACGCAACGCTCTTTTGGTTATCATGGGGCCGATCCATTTTGAGAGTGTTACCTAATGGCCGATAAAAAAGGCGCTGCCGGCGAGAAAACGCTGTACTGCTCGTTTTGCGGGAAAAGCCAGCGCGAAGTCAAGAAGCTGATCGCCGGGCCGTCGGTGTTTATTTGCGACGAATGCATCGACCTGTGCAACGACATCGTGCGCGAAGACGCGCCGGCGCAGACCGCCGAGGGCGGTGCCGATGGCGATTTGCCGACGCCGGGCGACATCAAGGCCAATCTGGACAACTACGTCATCGGTCAGGAAAAAGCCAAGCGCACGTTGGCAGTGGCAGTCTACAACCACTACAAGCGGTTGAAGCACAAAGACGACGTCAAAGGCGGCGACGTTGAGCTGACCAAAAGCAACATCTTGTTGATTGGCCCTACCGGTTCGGGCAAAACGCTGTTGGCGCAAACACTGGCGCGGCAGCTCAACGTACCGTTCGTGATGGCCGATGCCACCACGTTGACCGAGGCCGGCTACGTTGGCGAAGATGTCGAAAACATCATCAGCAAGCTGCTGCAAAGCTGCAATTATGAAGTGGAGCGCGCGCAGCGCGGCATCGTCTACATCGACGAAATTGACAAAATCAGCCGCAAGGCCGACAACCCCAGCATCACGCGCGACGTGTCGGGCGAGGGCGTGCAGCAAGCGCTGTTGAAACTGATTGAAGGCACGCTAGCCAGCATTCCGCCGCAAGGCGGTCGCAAGCATCCGAACCAGGACTTTTTGCAAATAGACACCACCAACATCCTGTTCATCTGCGGCGGCGCGTTCGCCGGGCTGGAAAAAGTCATCGAAGCGCGCACCGAAGCCGGCGGCATCGGCTTTAGCGCCACCGTGCGCAGCAAGCAACAACGTTCGCTGACCGCAGTATTTGCCGAGGTCGAACCGGAAGACCTCATCAAATACGGCATCATCCCCGAACTGGTCGGTCGTATGCCGGTAGTGGCCACATTGGCCGAGTTGACCGAAGATGCGCTGGTGCAGATTCTGACCGAGCCGAAAAACGCGCTAGTCAAGCAATTTTCCCGTCTATTGTTCATGGAAGGGGTAGAGTTGGAAATCCGCCCCTCCGCGCTGCGCGCCATCGCGCGTAAGGCGCTGGCGCGCAAGACCGGCGCGCGTGGCTTGCGTTCGATTTTGGAGCAGGCGTTGATCGACACCATGTTCGATCTTCCCCACACCGTCGGCGTTGCCAAGGTGGTGGTGGATGAAAACACCATTGAAGATGGTCAACCGCCGTTGCTGGTGTACCACGAGGCGGCCAAAAAAGCCTGAATCTCCTGCTTTTCGAGGCGGTCGCGGGTTGAAAATGCCAGTTGAGCGGCCATATATAGCGTCCTGGCCCGTAAGTTAATCTGTGTGCGAAATCGCATCTTCATGTCGGCGGCAGCGTGGCAAGTGCTCGCCATGTCGTCGGCAATGGCTTAAGCCTTAAGCCTTGCGCCTTGCCGCGGGCGTAAGTGCATTGGTTTTATTTTGTGCAACCGTTTGCGGCAGCGCAAACCGTAAAGATCAATTCAAGGAATTTTGATGTCCGCCACCTCGCCTCTGCCCGCCGTACCTATCGACCTGCCGCTGCTGCCATTGCGCGACGTGGTGGTATTTCCCCATATGGTCATCCCGCTGTTCGTCGGCCGGCCCAAGAGCATCAAGGCGTTGGAAATGGCGATGGGCGCTGATCGTCGCATCATGCTGGTGGCGCAGAAAACGGCGGCCAAGGACGATCCGGTGGTAGGCGACATGTTTGAGGTCGGTTGCGTCTCCACCATTTTGCAAATGCTCAAGCTCCCCGACGGCACCGTGAAGGTGCTGGTCGAAGGTCACCAACGCGCCACGGTGACGCACATTGAGGACGGCGAAACGCACTTTGTCGCCACCATCACCCCGCTGGCCGCCGACGCTGTGGACGGCGATGATGCCGAAATCGAAGCGCTACGCCGTGCCGTGGTACAGCAGTTTGACCAGTACGTCAAGCTCAACAAGAAGATTCCGCCCGAAATACTGACATCAATTGCCAGCATTGACGCGCCGGGTCGCTTGGCCGACACCATCGCCTCGCATCTGCCGCTGAAGCTGGAAAACAAGCAACTCGTGCTTGACCTCGTCAACGTCAAGGAACGATTAGGCAACCTGTTCGAGCAGCTTGAACGCGAGGTCGATATCCTCAACGTCGATAAAAAAATCCGTGGCCGCGTCAAGCGGCAGATGGAAAAAAACCAACGCGACTTTTATTTGAACGAGCAGGTCAAGGCGATCCAAAAAGAACTTGGCGAGGGCGAGGACGGGGCGGATATTGAAGAAATTGAAAAGAAAATCAAGGCCGCCCGCATGCCCAAGGAAGCGCGCAAGAAGGCCGAAGGCGAGCTGAAAAAGCTCCGTCTCATGTCGCCCATGTCGGCCGAGGCCACCGTGGTGCGCAACTACATCGACGCGCTGGCGGGCCTGCCGTGGAGCAAAAAAACCAAAATCAAGCACGATCTGAGGCATGCCGAGCAGGTACTCAACGAAGACCATTACGGGCTGGAAAAAGTCAAGGACCGTATCCTTGAATACCTGGCCGTGCAACAGCGCGTGGACAAGGTAAAGGCGCCGATTTTGTGCCTGGTCGGCCCGCCTGGGGTGGGCAAAACCTCGCTTGGGCAATCGGTTGCCAAGGCCACGGGCCGCAAATATGTGCGCATGGCGCTTGGCGGTATGCGCGACGAGGCCGAGATTCGCGGCCATCGCCGCACCTACATCGGCGCCATGCCGGGCAAGGTGTTGCAAAGTCTGGCCAAGGTCGGCACGCGCAATCCGCTGTTTCTGCTGGACGAGATCGACAAGCTGGGCACCGACTTCCGGGGTGACCCGTCTAGCGCGCTGCTGGAAGTGCTGGACCCGGAGCAAAACCACACCTTTAGCGACCATTACGTCGAGGTGGATTTCGATCTTTCGGACGTGATGTTCGTCGCCACCAGCAACTCGATGAACATTCCGCCGCCGTTGCTTGACCGTATGGAGGTGATCCGCCTATCGGGTTATACCGAGGACGAAAAGACCAACATCGCCATCAAATACCTGTTGCCCAAGCAAATGAAGAGCAACGGCGTCAAGGCAGAGGAACTTGACATCGCCGAAACCGCCGTGCGCGACATCGTGCGCTACTACACCCGCGAGGCCGGCGTGCGTTCGCTGGAGCGTGAGCTATCCAAGATTTGCCGCAAGGTCGTCAAGGCACTGCAACTCAAACAAATGACGCCACAAGTCCAGGTCACGGCGGAAAACCTGAACGACTTTCTAGGCGTGCGCAAATACACCTATGGTCGCGCCGAGCAGCAAAACCAGGTCGGCCAGGTGGTCGGCTTGGCCTGGACTGAGGTCGGCGGCGATCTGCTCACCATTGAGGTCGCCACCATGCCCGGCAAAGGCAACGTGCAGCGCACCGGCCAGCTTGGCGAGGTCATGAAGGAGTCGGTCGAGGCCGCACGTACCGTGGTGCGCTCACGCGCCCGTATGCTCGGCATCAAGGACGAGGTATTCGAGCACAAAGACATCCACATTCATGTGCCCGACGGCGCCACGCCCAAAGACGGCCCCAGCGCCGGCATCGCCATGACCACCGCCATCGTTTCGGCGCTGACAGGCATCCCCGTGCGCGGCGAAGTGGCGATGACCGGCGAAATCACCCTGCGCGGCGAAGTCACCGCCATCGGCGGGCTGAAAGAAAAACTTTTGGCCGCGCTGCGCGGAGGTATCCGCACAGTCATCATTCCTGAAGAAAACGTCAAGGATCTACAGGAAATTCCGGCCAACGTAAAAGAGGGACTGACCATCATCCCCGTCAAATGGATCGACCGGGTGCTGGAAATCGCGCTGGAGCGCCGGCCCGTGCCGCTGACCGACGATGACCTTGGCGCCGCCGCCGACAACGCCGCGGTCAGTGCCTCAAGCGCCACTCCCAAAGAGGCCGTCAAGCATTGAAATGGCGGCAAAAATTTTTCAACCTTCGCCCGCATCGAGCGGGCGATTTCGGTTATACTGCGCAGCTTCTTATGCGGGAATAGCTCAGTTGGTAGAGCGCAACCTTGCCAAGGTTGAGGTCGCGAGTTCGAGACTCGTTTCCCGCTCCACATCTACATCTCCACATCTACTTTTCAGGGGCTTCCAAGGAAGTCCGTTGAATACAGTAAGTTGTTGTAAAGGTTGAAAATTTTGAAAAATTTTCATCCACTGACATCCAGCCAAATCCACTGACAGCGGCCCCAATCGGGACTAAAAAGTGGATTGAGAAATGCGGTGCGGAGCAGCTCCGCATTGTTGCTGGAGGAGAAGATCGGATTCGTAGCGACCATGCGTCTAACTCACCAGGAGTTAGACGCAAAAAGGCTACGGTGAAGTACCGCGGCTAATGGCAGGCCGGCGTGTTGACGATGTTGCGCAGCGCCTGCGTGTTGAGGATGCGCACATGCCGCTGCTTGACTTCGACGATGCCATCGTCGGCGAACTTGGAAAATGTCCGGCTCACGGTTTCCAGCTTCAAGCCCAGGTAGCTGCCGATTTCTTCACGCGTCATGCGCAGCACCAGTTCTGATTGCGAGAAGCCCCGTGCGTGCAGGCGTTGCACCAAGTTGAGCAAGAAGGCAGCCAAGCGCTCTTCTGCGCGCATACTGCCCAGCAGCAGCAGCACGCCATGCTCGCGCACGATTTCGCGGCTCAGAATTTTATGAACGTGGGTCTGCAACGCCGAGACTTCGCGCGACAGATCCTCGATGCGGTTGTAGGGCATGACGCAGACTTCGGCATCTTCCAGCGCGATGGCGTCGCAGGTGTGATGGTTGCCGACGATGCCGTCCAGGCCGACGATCTCGCCGGCCATTTGAAAGCCCGTAACCTGGTCGCGTCCGTCCTCGGTGGCAACACTGGTTTTGAAAAAACCGGTGCGTATCGCGTACAGGGCGATGAAATCATCGCCGTTGGAAAACAGCGGTACGCCGCGCTTGACTTTGCGACGGTTGGCGACCAGCTCATCGAGCAAGTCTTGCTCGTCGGGGGTCAGGCCAACTGGCATGCACAGCTCACGCAGGCTACAGTTGGAGCAGGCGACTTTGATGGCGTCGGGATTCATGCGGCAACAAGGAGGCGGCGTAGCTCACGCCAAGATAACCAAACGCGGGATTCTAGGCGACGATGGAAAAGTTCGCAGGAGCGTTGCCTTGGTCATCCTGCCTCAATGCTCCATCGGCTTGTATTTATGTCGTGAAGGCACTATCGTGTTTATCATGAAATGGGCTGTATTGTTCGTTTGTTGCACAAAATATGGGTGAATTGTGAAATTTTTGTGAGCAAATTTCGTGCATTAGAATGGATGTGCTTTTCGGCGTGGGTCAGTCATTGACGATCATGAAAATTCCGTTGCCGATCACGACTCTGTTGTTGTCGCCCGCCCCCAGTGGAGCGGTGGGTTTTGGGTGCCGAAAAAGCAGCGGTGTGGCTGAACGTACTATCCGTGTCGGCCTGAAATATTTCCCACTTGATGATGTACAGTCGGCGCCGACTGACCGGGGCGCCGCGTTAGGGGCGTTGAGTCGCGGCGGCAAGCGCGAGCGTGGGATCAACGGTGCACCCTGCTTCCGTGGGGGCGCCGTCGGCCCGCATGAGGTTCGGCAGCCGAAAATCGAGAGGTTCAATAGAGGTTCAACAAACGGCGCGAAAGTGGGTTTCGGGCCGCGTGGGTTTCGGGCCGCGTCGTCGCTGTTGCTTGGCTTCAGTAACGCGGCAGATCGGGCGCGACGGATTTGTTCATGCCTTCTTAGGTTGCGATGTGGATGTGTTGGAGGGGCGTTGGCCGCTGCTGGGCACAACCGGTGTGAAGTAAGCGGCTAATATTTTAATTTTACTTAATTTATTTTATATCATGCTTGGTAACACTTCAATCAAACTCGATCAACTGCGTACCATGCTGAATGCTACCAGGGGAGGTAACAATTCAGGAAGCTTGAATATGTTTGGCCGCGCGATGGAGCGAAACAGTACATATTCATTTTCCTATGGCTTGATGAAATTCGATGTCGGCAAGGACCCCACCGTACAGAAGTTTTTATTGAGTAATGGGTTTACTCAGCAGCAACTTAATCTATTGAATCGTCCTGGTGATTTGGCTCCAGATTTGCTGGAAGATTTAAATGAACAGTTGCAGGAAATAAACAAGGATAAAATAGATGTCTTTGTCGGCGCTCAATTGCAAAATAGTATAACGCAGGTTGATAGCCTTATTGATATCTTGCAAATAACCAATCCCGTCGTGGCCCAAACTATTGTGGATAGTCCTGAGCTGCAAATGAGGATAGCCATTTATAATAGCATAAATCATGTATGCGGCTACAGTACTGCTGTTGATCCGAGCAACCCTTTCGCGAACTATCTCTCCGGTACGATTCTTACGGGTGACCGCACGAAACTGCCCGAGAGCGATATGGAGAGCCTTCAGGAGCAACTGAAGGATGCCTTGTCTCAATTTCTGACTGGCGCACACCAGCAAGATACGGGTATGAGTACGTCACTGAGCACGGCCGGGCGTACTGGCACCTTGCTTGAGCAGGGCACGGGCGCGGGCGTTCCTGTGCCGATGCAAATCGATCAATTGGGTGTAAATCCGCCTGCGGTCATGTACCGCACGCATGTTTGCGAAGGGTTATTTTAACCTGAATCCGTGAGTTGAAGAGGGGAAACACATCCTCTTGTGGGTGAGGCTTATCCTTCTCGAGATCACGAATTCAGATTGGCATTACGGAGGTGATGCACGGCAAGTAAAAAGAACATCTTTATGCATGGCAATATGTTAGTGGTTCGTTGGTAAATATATTTGTTATTGCTGTGTTGTTGTTGTATTTTGGAGCGTAGGTAATCGTCAAAGCGTAAAATTTGTCATTAATTAACATAGGAGGATACAACGTTATGTCGCGCACCTTTACTGCCTACAGTGTGTTAGGCGACCAGTTACAATTTCGGTCAATGACCGGGCGTGAGCGGATGGGATATTTGTATGAGTTTCAGGTGCGTCTGCTCAGTGAAACGGAGGCCATATCGACCAAGACGATGTTGGGTACTGACTTGACGGTCGGAATTGACCTGACCACGGAGGCCAACGGAACCGGTACACGTTATCTCTCGGGTCAAGTCACGGCTTTCTCCTTTGCGGGCCGCGATGGGGACTACTATGCCTATCGGGCTACATTGAGGCCTTGGCTATGGCTGGCCACTCGGCGCACGGATTTCAAAATTTTCCAGAATATGACGGTGCCCGAGATTGTGATGGATGTATTGTCAAAATACGGTTTTACCATTGATAACAAGTTGACCAAGAGCTATCGCACCTGGGTTTACTGCGTTCAGTACGGTGAAAGCGATTTCAATTTCATTAGCCGGTTGCTTGAGCACGAGGGGGCGTATTATTACTTCTCTCACCAAAAAGGCAGCCATCATCTGGTGCTGGCTGATGACATCGGCTCGCACAGTCCGCTGCCCAATGGGGCAACGACTATTCCGTATTATTCACCCACCAGTGTGGAGCAGGTACACGACGAAGATTTTATTGACGGTTGGTCGGGTGTGGAAGATATTGTCAGCGGACGCTATGCCGCCGACGATTACGACTTCACAAAACCCAAAGCGGCGCTGGACACGAACCAGGCAGATCCGGGGGGGTATAGCCAAGACAGTTGGGAGGTTTTCAACTGGCCTGGCGGGTATACCGAACTGGGCGATGGCGAAAACTATGCGCAAGCGCGCTTGGATCAGATCAAGGCTGAGGCCGCAACCGTCAGTGCTCGGGGTAACGCGCGCAACGTCGCGCCGGGTTACTTGTTTACTTTCGCGAATTACCCCGATAGCCAGTACAACCGGGAATATTTGATCGAATCAGCGAACTATAACTTCACGGAAAACGTGCAGAGAACTGATGGCGTGGGCGGCTCGGGAACGACCGTCGCCGCTGCCGCGGACACGCCGACGACTTACCGTACCAGTTTGACCGCGGTGCCTAGTAGCGTGAATTATCGGCTTCAGCATCACACCGTCAAGCCTCACACGACTGGTCCGCAAACGGCGGTGGTGGTTGGCCCAGCCGGAGAGGAAATCTATACCGATCAGTATGGGCGCGTAAAGGTGCAGTTCCATTGGGATCGCTACGGTAAGAACGACGAAAACTCCAGTTGCTGGATACGGGTGAATCAGGCCTGGGCCGGCTCCAACTACGGGACGATGCACATTCCGCGCATCGGGCAGGAGGTCATCGTTGACTTTCTCAATGGCGATCCGGATTACCCCATCATTACCGGGCGCGTGTACAACGCCATGCAGATGCCGCCATGGGATTTGCCTGCCAACAAGACCCAGTCGGGGATCAAGACGCGCAGCAGCAAAAATGGCACCCCAGGCGATGGCTTTCACAACAGTCCGGGCATGGCCAACGCTTTGCGCTTTGAGGACTTGGCGGGTCAGGAACAGTTGTGGATGCACGCGCAGAAAGACCAGTTGATTGAGGTCGAGAACAACGAGGATAAGTGGGTAGGTAACGACCGTACCAAGACCATTGATGGCAATGAAACCGTCACTGTTCACAAGAACCGCACCGAGAGGGTCGATCTCAATGAATCGATTTCAATCGGGCTTAACCAACAGATCGTGGTCGGAGTTAACCGTATACGTCTTGTCGGCGTCAATGAAATCGTGGGTATCGGTAACCTTCAGGGGTTGCTGGTGGGCCTCACGCGGATCAAGGGGGTGGGCCTCGTGGAGGCTGACTTGATTGGCCTTACCTGGCTGGATCTCGTCGGGCTGCTCAGGGGTGAGATCGTCGGTTTGGCGGGACTGGAGGTTGAAGGGGCGTTCAAGATTCACGATGTGGGGATTCTCCATCTCATCGATCCTCTGCTTTCAATACGAAATGTCGCAACTGTGGATATGACCAACGTCGGCGTGGTGCAGATGAACAACATTGGGGCCGCCCAGATGAATGACATCGGCGCGGGGCAACTGAACTTTATTGGCGCCGTTCAGTTGACCGCTATTGGAGAGGCTGGGTTGACGCTGGTTGGCGATTTGTACGGCGTTATCGCGGAGGGTGCCATCTTGCTGAAATGCGGCAATAGCATGATCGCGATGTTGCCGAATGCGATGGTGATCAAGTCGCCGGCCATCTTGATAAACTGACGGAGCACGAAAGGAAATATCATGGGACAACCAGCAGCACGTCTTGGCGATTTGCATGTCTGCCCAATCGTTCCGCCGCATCCTCCTGTCAGTCCGGTTACCAGCGGGTGTGCCACCGTCTTGATTGGCGGTTCGGCCGCCGCGCGGGTGGGCGATTCGGCGACCTGCGACGTTATCGCGACGGGTTCGGGCAGTGTGCTTATCGGCGGTTCGCCCGCCGCGCGCCTGGGTGACTTGTGCGCTCACGGCGGGGTGATTATTACTGGATGTGATTCGGTGCTGATAGGGTAGGGGGGCAAGCTCAATCGCCCGCGCGGGCAAGGTCTGTCAAAGGCCGGGGCAAGGCCAGGCGGCGCTCGGGGTGAGCTTGTGGCGCGGTCTTGGATCTCGCGCCCTCGGACGCCGGAGCAGTCTTTGCGTGGTAGAATAATCGGCTTCGCGCGGCTGTAGCTCAGTTGGATAGAGTACTTGGCTACGAACCAAGGGGTCGTGGGTTCGAATCCTGCCAGCCGCGCCAATGAAATAAAGAGGCTACAGCTATAAAAACTGTAGCCTTTTTTCTTTTGCGAGTGTTTTTTACCCCACTTTTTAACCTAGAAACCGTAGTTGGACGCGCCCGAGCAGGTCGTCATCGGGCGCATCCAACTACGGTTTCTAGGATTATTGGGTGCACAATAAATAAGATGAAGATCGAATTCGATCTCGCGAAGGACGAAAGCAATCTCGCCCAAGCACGGCGTGTCATTGGGCATGGCCGGCCAGTTTGAATGGGACACCGCCGTCACTTGGCCGGAGACCCGCGAAAACTATGGCGAAGATCGTCAGTGCGGCATCGGCTACATCGATCTGACGCTCTACTTCGTGGCTTTTGTTGACCGTGATTCCGTGCGCCGCATCGTCAGTCTGCGCAGGGCCAACCGCAAAGAGGTGAAACGCTATGCCGAAACTTAAGGCGGGGACTGTCATTCCCACCGTGGCCGAAGACAAGGCCATTACTGCCGCCGCGCGCCACGATCCGGATGCCAAGCCGCTGACTGATGCGCAATGGAAAGCCGCTGCGCCCACAGTCCAACGCGGCCGGCCGAAAGCCGATGTCACCAAGGTGCCGGTGAAGCTGCGGCTTGACCCGGATGTGCTGGCTGTGCTTCGCGCCAGCGGTGACGGCTGGCAGACGCGTGTGAATCGCATCTTGCGCGAGCGGTTCGCGCTGTCGTGATCCTTGGCGCGCGTGTCAGAACGTGAACACGTTCTTAGTCCAGCCGGACGTTCGCGATGCGGATGACTTCGGCCCAGTAGGCGCTTTCTTCTTTCATTTGCGTGGCGAAGGCGACCGGGGTGGAGCCTTTGAATTCGACGCCCATGTCGAGCATGCGAGCGCGGAATTCGGGCTTGGCGAGCGCGGCGTTGACGTCGCTGGCGATTTTGTCGGTGATGGCCTGGGGTGTTCCTGCCGGCGCCAGCAGGCCGAACCAGCCTCTGCGCTCGGCGCCGGAAAAACCCGCTTCCTGGAAGGTGGGTACGTCGGGCAGCAGGGGGGTGCGGCTGGTTCCGTTGACGGCCAGCGCGCGTAGTTTGCCGCTCTGGAGGTGCGTGCGCGCCGTGTTGGCGCCGACCACGCCCAGCGGTACCTGGCCACCGATCATGTCGTTGATGAGCGGCATTTCGCCTTTGTAGGGCACGTGCTCCATTTTCAGTCCGACGCCGTGGCCGAACATTTCCATCATCAGGTGGGCGGTGGAGCCTTGGCCGTAGGTGCCGTAGATGACGGGCTTGCCGCTGGCGCGGGCTTGTTGTACCAGACCTTTGAGGTCGGTGTAGGGCAGGTCGGTCTGGCCGATCAGCGTGATGGTGGTGGTTGCCAGCTCGGAGATCGGCGAGAAGTCGCGCAAGGGGTCGAATGGAACCTTGGTGCGGGTGTAGAGCAGGGGCGCTTGCACCAGGTTGGTGAGCGTCAGCAGCAGGGTGTAGCCGTCCGGTTCGGCCTTGGCGACGATGTCGGCGCCGATGTTGCCGCCCGCGCCGGTGCGGTTGTCGATGACCGCGGCATGGCCCCATTGTTTGCCCAGCAGCTCGAAGAGCTGGCGCGCCAGCACGTCGGTGGTGCCGCCCGCCGCGTAGGGCACTACCACGCGCACCGGCCGCGATGGAAAGGCTTGCTGAGCGCGGGCGCTGGCCAGAGGCAGGCTCCAGACCGCGCCGCCGAGGGCGGCGAGCGCGAGTTGTTTGAGCGCATGGCGTCGATCAGTGGTCATGGTGGTCTCCTTTTCAGTCGTTGGGGGAATGGGGGCATGGCATGGGGGAGGCTGCGTTTTTGTCCGCTACACGACGGCGCGCGCGCGCAGGTTTTTCAGCCG
>JAITMV010000274.1 GCA_031277295.1 Burkholderiaceae bacterium
GCCGATTTGAACTTCGCCGTCCAGAATTTGCGTAGCTTCTCGGGGTTGACAACCCCGAGGAGTAGCCGTGAACGTTGGCAAGACCCTGTTCGCCCAGATCATGGAGTTCGTGCCGTGGAACAGCTTCACGCGCATCGTGCAACGCTACCGTGGCAACGCGGGCGTGCGTACTTTGTCGTGTACCGAGCAGTTTCGCGCCTTGGCCTTTGCACAACTGACATCTGCGGCGGGTTCGCTTCAAGGACCTGGACTCGGGCAAGACGCTCGTTTTCCTGAGCAACACCACCTGCTTGCCTGCATTGACCATTGCCGCGCTGTATAAAAGCCGCTGGCAGGTGGAGCTGTTTTTCAAATGGATCAAGCAGCACCTGCGCATCAAGCGCTTTTTGGGCAGCAGCGAGAACGCGGTGAAGACGCAAATCTGGTGCGCCGTGGCTACCTACGCGCTCATCGCAATCATCAAAAAGGAGCTTCAACTCGATGCCTCGCTCTACACTTGTCTACAGATTCTGTCGGTCTCGGTTTTCGAGAAAACCCAGCTTTCATGCGCCTTGCAGCCCGGCGTCTACCAAACTGAACCACCACACATCGCTAACCAATTGAATTTGTTCGACTTTTAACCGGACACTATTGATTGCTGGTATACAAGTTTCAATCCATGCGCCCACGCGGAGCGCGACAGAGGCCCGCAAGTGGGATCACTTGAGCGGCATCGTTTCAATCCACGCGGAGCGTGACCCTTTACCGTTCCGCTGAGTCTGACGAGCGGCGTGTTTCAATCCACGCGCCCACGCGGAGCGCGACCACATTGTCCCGCTGTCGCTCGGCGGCCGCGACGATGTTTCAATCCACGCGCCCACGCGGAGCGCGACGCCGAAACCGCTAAGTACCAGTACAACCGAGGCGGTTTCAATCCACGCGCCCACGCGGAGCGCGACAGAGCTTGGTTGCCTGTCATCAACATTCCCGGACGGGTTTCAATCCACGCGGAGCGCGACGCTTGCGAAGCTGGTCATGGAGATCATGGAGCTACCCGTTTCAATCCACGCGCCCACGCGGAGCGCGACGGGCGAGGTACAACATCCACGCCGTAGCCATGTTGTTTCAATCCACGCGCCCACGCGGAGCGCGACTTGCCAGGTAGCCGGACTGATGCGCCGACAACGTGTTTCAATCCACGCGCCCACGCGGAGCGCGACCCGCCGATGGCTTGCGCACTTGGGACGTTGGTGTGCGTTTCAATCCACGCGCCCACGCGGAGCGCGACACCAGGTTGGCCAGTCGGGGCGCACGGAGATGACGTTTCAATCCACGCGCCCACGCGGAGCGCGACCCATGATCGACGCCCCCAAAACCGAAACCAAGGAGTTTCAATCCACGCGCCCACGCGGAGCGCGACCTTCATTTTGTTTGTCACCAGCGACGGCACACCTGTTTCAATCCACGCGCCCACGCGGAGCGCGACACCGCTCGCATGGAAACCGATCAGCCAATCATGTGGTTTCAATCCACGCGCCCACGCGGAGCGCGAGACGGTACTCCGACCTCATCGTTGACAGCTACATGTTTCAATCCACGCGCCCACGCGGAGCGCGACGCTTTTCCGCCCAGCGGAGTGCGTATGTAGATGTTGTTTCAATCCACGCGCCCACGCGGAGCGCGATCTGCGCGTCGCTGGCTGACGTGTTCGACAACGTTTCAATCCACGCGCCCACGCGGAGCGCGATTTATCGTGGTGCCGATGAACGCGTTGCTGCAACGTTTCAATCCACGCGCCCACGCGGAGCGCGTTGAAGGTATTGGGGTGCAGGCCGACCACGGCGAGGTTTCAATCCACGCGCCCACGCGGAGCGCGAGGGCTGACCTTGGCGCACCCAACCCAGGGCGAAAAGGTTTCAATCCACGCGCCCACGCGGAGCGCGAATTTACAGCTTTGATTAGTTTGTCTATGTTTGCTGTTTCAATCCACGCGCCCACGCGGAGCGCGACACCAGCGAGACAACGCAGGCAGCGGTAACATAGTTTCAATCCACGCGCCCACGCGGAGCGCGAGTCTCTGGCAGCAAGCTGGAGCGGATTTTGAATGGTTTCAATCCACGCGCCCACGCGGAGCGCGGACCCTGTAGAGCAGGGCGTAGCCGTTATTGAGGTTTCAATCCACGCGCCCACGCGGAGCGCGTTGCCAGCTTTGCTGGCATCTTCGATGACATTGACGTTTCAATCCACGCGCCCACGCGGAGCGCGAGGCAGCCAGATAAGTGACTGCCTAATAAGTCATTTTGCCGCACATTCCGCGAACGGCACCCGTGGGGACACTCGCAAAGAAGCGCAGTTCGGCACGCACAGGAAAACTTCAGCGGTATCAAAGAGTTAGCGTACTTGCGAACCCCTTGAAGTTCAGCCAATCACTCCAGGTTCGCAAAATCAAAAAATGAGCGGCGCGTGCATGTCTATCGCAGCCTTCGCCCCCAAATGTTCGACCTTGCGCTGCCAGTGGTTACCAAGATAGTAAAAACGCAAGCTGTCCGTCGCGGGGTCGATGATTTCGCTCAGTCGGGCTTTGAGAGCCACCCATTGCGCACTGTCCACCTCGATTTCGAAGACGGAAAATTGAACCCGCTGTCCATAGTCTTGGCAGGCTTTCGCGACGTGCCGCAGGCGCCGCGCACCCGCCGTGTCTTGCACACGGATATCGTAGCTGACAAGCACCATCATCATCGATGCCTCACTTCCAGAGAAAAGGCGGATAGGCGTCCAGGTCGCCGCGCAAGTGGCGCGCAAGCAATTGCGCTTGGAGAAAAGGAAACAGGCCAATCGCCACCTTTTCTTCCAAGAACGCATGGCGCAGATCCTCGCGTTTTCGCTCCTGGTAGGCGGTTAACACGGTCTTGCGCGACGCTTCGCGCAACAGGACGGCTCCTGTTTCCATGACCTGGAAATCGTGCTCATCCACCTGCCGGAGATTGATCAACGACAACGCCAGCCGGTCGGCCAGCAAGGGACGAAATTCTTCCAGCAAGTCCAGTGCAAGGCTCGGTCGCCCCGGCCGGTCACGGTGCAGAAAGCCGACCGCCGGATCAAGGCCGACACTCTCAAGCGCCGATCGGCAATCGTGGGTGACAAGGGTGTATAAAAACGACAATAATGCGTTGACTGCATCGCGCGGGGGTCGCCGGCTTCGTCCTGTGAAGCGCAACGCCTGGTTGTCCACGCGGATCAGGTGATCGAAAGCGCCGAAGTAAGACTGCGCCGCCTCACCTTCGAGTCCACGCAACACGTCAACGCCGGTTTCCATCATCACCCTGTCGGAAATGCGACCAAGCCGCCGATGCGCATGGCTCAACGACGTTTCGTCGTCCGGCGCCAGCTTGTCACCGTGGTCTCGCAGCGCCCGCCCCAAAACGGCGCGCTGGTTGTGTATCTTGCCCACCAGGATGTGCCGAACGATGGCTGCGCACCGCACCGGATCGTCGCTGCACCGGTACTGCGCCCGGCGCAATAGCACGTTACCCGAAACCGGGCCTTCCACGCGCGCCATGAAACGGCCGTTCGGCGTCAGATAGCTGATGCCAATGCCCTGCTCTGCGCAGTAACCCATGAGCGGCGGCGACATCGCTACCCGGCCAAAACATACGACGCTTTCCAACATGTGCACCGGAAGCCGGGCGCGCTGCTCGTTGTCAACCTCCATGACGATGTTGGCGCCGTCCTTGTACAGCCAGGCACCTTCGGTTGTCACGTACAGGGTATTGAGTTGACGACGCATGGCTGTCACGCCTCCTCTTGCGTCAGTTGCCGCGCAAGCCATGCCGACACCGAGTCCTTGCGCTGCAAAAGACGGGGCTGGCACAAGTCGATTAACGAGCACGCATCGCAACGCTTGGGCACATAGGTCGCCAACGGCGTGACGGCCGACTCAAGCATGGCCCGCGTTGCGTTGATGGTGTCTATCGTCAATTGGCGCAAAGCCTCGTCGAAAGCCACCGTCATGCGACGGCGCGTCTGGCCATAGAACAGCGCACCCTCAGGAATGCGCATCTGCAGCATCGATTCGAGACACAGACATTGGGCGCAAAGCTGCACCTCGTCGGCACGATGCGCCTTGGGCCGGCCACGCTTGTATTCGACCGGGCAAGCCTTCTCACCGCCCTCTCCCTGGTGAAACTCCACCACATCCGCGATACCGGTTATGCCCAAGGTCGCGTCGGCCAGCGGCATCCCGGTGACGGTACGAACACCACGCCGACGCTCGATGTGTGGCTTGTCGGCGCGTTCATGCAACAACCTGCCCTCGGCGGTGTGCCGGCTTTCCGCCCAGAGTTGCTCGATGTGGATCAGGGCGCACTGGCGGGGGCAGTAGAGGTAATGCTGCAAGGCGGAGATAGAAATCAGGTCTTCGCCGCCCATCGCTCAACCCTGCTTCCTTGTGGTCAAACCAGCCTGTCTATGGTTACACCAGCCGGCATGTTGTCTTCGTCCAGCGTCACCGTGTAATCAGCAAAGCTACGCGGGATTTCGGTATTTTTCTGTATCTTGAGGCGTTCAAACAATGCGTGCGCTGGTGCATTGCCCAACTCTGAGTCGTGCTTGAATACATACAACCCACGTGTCGCCATTTCACCACGCGCCGCTGATCGATCGTGCTCGAACATTTGGCCGAGAGCCTGCCATAGCAATTCCAGATCGTCTTGTGAAAAACCGGTTTGCTTGGCGAGGAAACTCGATACGAAGCCATGCGCGACATACAGTCCATAAGGCACCGTATGTTTGCGACCCATGGTGCGTTCTTTTTCAAGGTCCTTTTCATTCGTCACTGCCATCCGAGTAATCGAATGTTCTTGTGAGATGATTGGATCAACGGACCGTGCAAATGTCAGTTGGATTGGGCCTCTGACCTGCCCCGCCGTTTTCTTTAGCTTACTTTCTGAATCTTCATCTCCAGTACTCATCACGGCACCAAAAGCCCGAACATCGAAGAAATTGTCGCACATCCAGTCACGGGCGATATCCTCATAGTGGCGAAGTGGCTTCGCTTTGTACTGCTGCCAAGTTAGCTCTGAAATTTTTTCCTTTCGGTCTTGTAGAGTTAACTTCGGATTTTTTTTCTTGGCCCCCCGCCAATCCTTTTCGGCCTGCTGCCAATTTTTCCAAGCTTCCACTGCGGTTTGTACTTTTTCACTTTTTTCATAAGCTCGTTCGATTTGTAGGTTCAGAACAGATTTCTCCTTCACGAAAATATCAAAGCACGGTGCATCTCCCTTCACTAATCCAACAAAATTACGTATCTTACGCTTGAGCGACACATCGGTCACAAGACCGTGTCCGGTTTCCGCATCCAAACGAGGCAAATTACCAGCATCTGGGTCACCGTTCGGATTGCTGTCCTTCACTTCAAAGAGAAGAACGAAGTCATAGCGGTTGTTGAGGCACATGGGAACTACTCCTTATCTTTGGATTCTGGTTGAGGAAAGAGAGCTTCGCGCTGGTGGTAGTAGCCAAGCGCGAAGCGCGCCTGATCAGCCAACGAGAGTACACGCGGTGGAAAATTATTTGGATCAAAGCCATTCATGATTTCTCCAATCAATTTCTCGCGGGTAATCGCAAGCCCAGGAGAAAGCTTGGCAAGATGGTGTTTCGATAACCGCAACAAGGTTGAGAATACAGCAGACGGGGTGCTGGATGCTGCGCCATAGTAGCGGTCACGAATAGTGGCATTCCGACCGGGATTTGCACCTTCCTGGGTTTTTTCCAGTGCAGCGAACAAACGCCCCAGCCGGTAGCCGGGGTTGGTATTTTCAAGGTCAAGCATGGGCAGGAACTCCTTCTCGGAACTTTTGCGAAAACGAATCTGACGATTGAGACTAGCTTTGATAGCTGCGGCACGTGCGTAGGTTACTTTTTGCTCGGCGCGGCAACGCATAACGGCCTGGTTAAGCAAGGTGGCCGGATAAGGAAGCCCTTCGAGAATGGCGCGTATTACCTCGCCACCAAGATTAGGCGGAATGTTGTCGGACTTATTGAGTAAAGCAACACCAACCAGAAGACGAAACAGTGATAAGTAACGGGGCTCGTAGTCGGCATGTATTATTTCGCTATCGTCGAAATGCTGTTTTATGCGCCGACCAAGTTCAAGTGCGGTTGCCGTTTCCCAGAATCGGATGCTGATCCGTCCAGCATTGGGAGCCAATCCCAAGACATGAAAGCGCGTATCTAACCCACCTTCTGTGAACTTGCCTGTGTGAATGGCAGAATACAGCGCTTCTACTGCCCGAATGTTTCTTCCTGGATCATCCTTGGGTGGATCGTCGAACAAGTCCGGTAGTGCATGCTCAAGATCATGAAGTTCCTCTGCCCAAAATACGGTAGAGGCGTCACCAACCTGGATGCGTTGCGTAGACGACAACAGATGATTCAGTGCTGTTGTATAGGCAAAGGAAGCCTGTACGCCAATCGGCGCATTTTCCCCGTTACGCTTTCGTTTTCCATACGACTCAAATGCTCTGGCATTGAATGACACGATATTGCAGCCAGCAGTATGACCTCCCCATACGCCCTTGATTACGGACTCATTCGGAGCCAAAGGCACATTGATTTGGCCTGTGACCAGACAACTGCCACGTAAAGAACTTCCTGATTGTGCGGCAATGAGAGCAGCTTCGTATGCGGCGCGTACGTTGGGGCGAAGATGAATGCCTTCCACATCATCCATAAGCTGGAAAATCAAAACGGGGTCGCGTTTGTCAAAGTCCTCTTGGAAATTGAAGTGTTCAATTAATTCGATAGCTGTCTGCGGCTGCTTTTGCAGATGCTGACAGAAACCCTTAATGGCATTTACACCCGGATCATCTACTTTACCGAGCCAGTTTTTTAATGTATCGATGAAACTGGCAAGTTTCACCTTTCCTTTATTTCCTGTGCCAAACACAAAACTAGCGTTATCCCACAGCAGGTTGGCATCTTTACCACTGTTGGTGTGTTTCATGGCTTGCTTGCCAATTGCGGTGACAAGTTTCTCAAAGGGAATTGTTTTTCCTTTTTTGAGTTCACCAACAGGTTCCATATTGATACATTTGCCGTTGAGGTTGAGCACAATCACATAATCCACCCCACGACGAATCCAGCCTTCTCGCGGCAAATGATCAGAGCGCTCATAATAACGATTAAGTGCTTGCAAAATCATCCGCGCACCTCCCCACTGCCCCACTCCGGTACAGCAACAACGCCATTCTTAAGCCGTGCCTGAAAAAAGCGCGGCTGCGGATCGGTCGGGTTGGAAAAATCCAAATCATATAGCATGAAGCCCAGATCCCTTGTTTCTGAAATGGCCATAGGTTCGGATTCTAGGTTATTAACCAACCGGAATGCGGCAGCAAATTCACGACAACCCAAATAAGGCTGATTCACACACTGCCCTTTGCGTGCCCGGCGCTCGAACATTTCCTGATACTTCATTGGATTGGCTGTTGGATCATGCTGACGTAGAAACTCCAGATCGGCATGGACACGATAAGCCACGTCACGCAGGAACAAACCTGCGCGCTGCTGGCGATCATCTTCAATGTAAATGCCCAGATCGCCTTTTCCTACCTTCATTGACGCTTCGACATTGCGCGTGGAGATGACGCTGGCTACCTCGTTGCGTCGCAAATTGATCCAGCGAATAGGTTTGAGTATCTCAATCCTTCGCACATGCCAACGAGCGGCGGGTTTCCATAAAATCGCTTCAAAACAGGCACGGGCGGCCGAAGGCGTCATCACGTCATAGCTCACACGCTCCACTTTCATTTCCGGCCTGGTGAAGCATGCATAATGACCAGAAAGCTCCAAGCAGTACGTTTTCTTCATGCACTCTCCGAAGTCCAAATAAAATTCTCTGCTTTCCATTCCCTTCCTTCTGGAAGCAGTCCTAATTTTTCATTGTATAATCCATCGCCTGTTTGCGAATACAGCCCCGGCAAAATTTCTTCAATGTCGCCTTGCTCCAGCAAAGGCAAGGCTTCCCTGCGAGGCAGGTTGACAATGTAGCGCTGCAATTTGCGCATCAGCCAGCGTTGCGGGTCATCACGGCGCAGCATCGCAAGCCACTTGTCAATCTCGGCATTCCGCCCATCTTTGCCGCGATAACGCACGACGATGGGCAGACTGTCTTCGTCGTCGATCAGCCGGAATTTTTCTGAAGCAGTACGGAAGCTCACTGCGAGCTCACGACCGTCCAGACGACCGCCGGCCATGAACAGGTCATCGCAGATACCCTCTCTGTCGAGTTGGCAGCCGTGGTATAGACGCTCGAAATACTGGGCAAAGCGGGCACGGGCAAGTGGCGAACCCGTTGCATCACGCAGTACGTCGCGACAGGCGTTTTCCCCTTGACGCAGCAATCCCGGCGGCGCGGGTTTCGGTGGCACGAAAACAATGACTTCACCTTTACCATCCAGCAACCCCTCGCGATTGCATCGCCCCGCTGCCTGTGCAATGGAATCCAGTCCAGCCAGCGCACGGTAAACGACGGGAAAATCCACGTCCACGCCCGCTTCCACCAGTTGCGTGCTGACGACTCGCATGGGGATCGGCGGGTCCGTCTTCAATCGTGCCTTGATGTCCTTGATGACATCTGAACGGTGCGCGCCGCACATCAGCGCGGACAGGTGTAGCGTACCTTGTGGCATGGCCTTCCACAATGCACGCGCATCCTTGCGGGTGTTGACAATAGCCAGTGCGGATTCGTGTGCGATGAGTGCTTCGGCCAGTTGCGGCCAATCTGTCGGTTGATGCCAATCAGCAGGCAGCCGGACATTGACACGCTCCAGCGCGGCATAGAGGGCATCTGGATCGCCAATGATCTCGCGCACATCGTCAAGACCTCGCAGGTTTTGCCGAGCATCAAAATACTGCCGACTGGCAAGCGCGGGTTGAGTCGCTGTCGAGAGTACCACGGTTACACCGTAATGCCGGGTCAGCAAATTGAGCACGTCCAGAATGGGTTGTAAGAATTCGGGCGGCAGTAATTGGGCTTCATCAAGGACAACGACCGAATCAACGATGTTATGCAACTTGCGGCAACGCGACGTGCGCGATGCAAACAATGACTCGAAGAACTGCACATTGGTGGTGACGATGATGGGTGCATCCCAGTTTTCACAGGCAAGACGCGAAGCCGCGGTTTCCTTGGCAGGATCGGATTCAGCGTTGCTGTGGTGCTCGATTACCGCGTCACCAAAGATGACACGAAAGTCACTGGCCGTCTGTTCGATGATGCTGGTGTACGGAATGACATGGATGACGCGACGCTTGCCGCGGCAGCGTGCGTGCTCCAGCGCAAAGGCCATGCTCGAGAATGTCTTGCCTCCGCCTGTTGGTACGGTCAACGAAAACAGGCTGGCATCAAGTGCGGCAGCTTCGCGGCACTGACGCAGAATATCGGCGCGTAGCGCGTTGACAGAGGTCGGCTTGACACCAGCAGCAAGTCTCTCCATATGCGCGTCAAACAGCGGGGCTACCTCTTCCAACGTAGGCCACGCATTGCGGTTGGCAAATTTTTCTGGATCCATATAGCGTTCGGTATCCAGAAAATCCGCATCGACGAGCGCGGAAAACAACATGCGCACCCACAAGGCAAAACCATCCTTGCCTCCAGGGACGGCACAAAGGTCTGGCTTGAAGTCGCCGGCGTTCAGCAAATCTGCCGGTGGATGTTCGTCCAGCGATTCCTTCAATTCAGCGCGACTTGAGGGGTCGGACAGACGCACATCCAAACCACCAAACCAATCGGCCAGTCCCGCATGATGCCCCGCGATCAAATAGGCCAATACGCGACCTGCTGCGCCGAAGCGGTCTATCGCAAGCAAAGCACCTGCTGTCGAATGAGGTGCCTTGCCTGACTCCCCCTTGATATGGGCATCTGCTTCAAAACCGCTGGCGAGACGAATATATTTCTGGAAACGAGGACGAAACTTGCCAAGATCATGCCAGCGTCCGGCAAGGTGTGCCCAATCTGCGCCGAAGCAACGGGCGAAATCTGCAGCAAGTTCGCCAACCCTACACAGGTGTTCGATCAGATCGTGTGGCGGTCGCCACCCTCCAGCATCGTCCCGGGCGGCGTGGGCGATGGGAAGATGTTTGTTCATTTCTGATCGTTCAGCGCCTTGTTATGGAAAGTACTCGGTGTTCTAGTCCCGTTGTTGGAGCCTACACTGGACGTAGCCTCGGTGTACTTGCCCAAGTCATGCAGGCGGCCTTGCGCGTCGGCCAATGCGGCGGCGCCAAACACTCCGGCGAATCCCGCTGCCTTGCTTCCTGTCTGAACCAGATGCTCCAGCAGCGGCTACCATACGTCGATGGGCTTCCATTGTACGGAGTGCGCAAAGTAAGCACTCCCGGATAGCAAGCGATTGATACTTCTCACCTCCTCTGCGGCGGCAAATCAGTGCAACTGCCGTGCGCGGCTTCGGCGGCTAGGCCTATGCTTTCGCCTAGCGTGGGGTGGGGGTGGATGGTTTGGCCGATGTCTATGGCGTCGGCGCCCATTTCTATGGCCAGGGCGACTTCGCCGATCATGTCGCCGGCGTGGGGGCCGACGATGCCGCCGCCGACGATGCGATGGGTGGCTTGGTCGAACAGCAGTTTGGTGAAGCCTTCGTCGCGGCCGTTGGCGATGGCGCGGCCTGAAGCGGTCCAGGGGAACAGGCCTTTTTGGACCGCGATGCCTTGCGCCTTGGCCTGCTCTTCGGTCAGGCCGACCCAGGCGACTTCGGGGTCGGTGTAGGCGACGCTGGGGATCGCGCGGGCGTCAAAGGCGGCGCGGGCGAGTTTTTCGTCGCCTTTCAATTCACCGGCGATGACTTCGGCGGCGACGTGCGCCTCATGCACGGCCTTGTGCGCCAGCATCGGTTGGCCGACGATGTCGCCGATGGCGTGGATGTGCGCCACGTTGGTGCGCAGTTGTGCATCGACGTTGATGAAGCCGCGTTCAGTGACGGCAACGCCGGCTTTGTCGGCGGCGATTTTTTTGCCGTTGGGCGCGCGGCCCACGGCTTGCAGCACCAGGTCGTAGGTTTGTGGCGGCGGCGCACCCTGGCCTTCAAAGGTGACTTCGATACCGGCGGCGGTGGCTTTGGCAGCGACGGTTTTGGTGCCCAGCATGACGCGGTCGAAGCGTGGCGCGTTGTGTTTTTGCCAGACCTTGACCAGGTCGCGGTCGGCGCCGGGCATCAGGCCGTCGAGCATTTCGACCACGTCCAGGCGCGCGCCGAGCGTGCTGTACACGGTGCCCATTTCCAGGCCGATGATGCCGCCGCCCAAGATCAGCATTTTTTGGGGCACGCTTTTGAGCGCCAGCGCGCCGGTGGAATCAACCACGCGCGGGTCGTCGGGCATGAAGGGCAGGCGCACCGCTTGCGAGCCGGCGGCGATGATGCAGCGCTTGAAGCGCACGACCTGTTTTTTGCCGGTCTTGTCCTGGCCCGCGCCGGTGGTTTCTTCGACCTCGACGTGGTGCGGATCCATAAATGCGCCGTAACCGCGCAGCAGCGTGAGCTTGCGCATCTTGGCCATCGCGCCCAAGCCGCCGGTGAGTTTGGCGATGACCTTTTCTTTATGGACGCGCAGTTTGTCGATGTCCACCTTGGGTGCGCCGAAATCGACGCCGAGCGCGGCCAGATGGCTTACCTCGTCGATCACGGCGGCGACGTGCAGCAGCGCCTTGGACGGGATGCAGCCGACGTTCAGGCACACGCCACCCAAGGTGGCATAACGCTCGACGAGCGCCACTTTCAAACCCAGGTCGGCGGCGCGGAAGGCCGCCGAGTAACCACCGGGGCCACCGCCCAACACCAGCACGTCGCAGTCCACGTCGGCAGCACCGGCATGGCTGGGCGCGGGCGCGGCGGAGGCTGGCGGCGCCTGGCCGTCTGGCGCGGCAGATTTGGGTTGCTCGGAAACCGGCGGCGCGGCGGCGTCCAGCGTGAGGATGGCCGAGCCTTGGCTCACCTTGTCGCCCAGCTTCACCGTCAGCGCCTTGACCACGCCGGCATGGGTGGAGGGGATTTCCATGCTGGCCTTGTCGGATTCGACGGTAATCAGGCTTTGTTCCACCTTGATGACGTCGCCGGGTTTGACCAGCACCTCGATCACGGCCACGTCCTTGAAGTCGCCGATGTCGGGGACTTTGACTTGCACTTCGCTCATTGCCTGGTCTCCCTTCATAACGCGATGCGGCGGAAGTCCGCCAGCAGCGCGGCCAGATACGCATTGAAGCGCGCCGCCGCCGCGCCGTCGATCACGCGGTGGTCATACGACAGCGACAGCGGCAGCATCAGGCGCGGCGCGAAAGCCTGGCCGTCCCACACCGGCTTCAGACCCGAGCGTGACAGGCCCAGAATCGCCACCTCTGGCGCGTTGATGATGGGCGTGAAGTGCGTGCCGCCGATGCCGCCGAGTGACGAGATTGAAAAGCAGCCGCCTTGCATGTCGGCCGGACCTAGCTTGCCCTCACGCGCCTTTTTGGCCAGATCGGAAGTTTCTTGCGCGATTTGCAGTACGCCTTTTTGGTCGGCGTCTTTCAGCACCGGCACCATCAGGCCGTTTGGCGTATCGGCGGCAAAGCCGATGTGGTAGTAGCGCTTCAGTACCAGGTTGTCGCCGTCCAGCGAGGCATTGAATTCAGGAAATTTTTTCAGCGCCGCCACCGCTGCCTTGATGACGAAGGCCAGCATAGTGAGCTTGATGCCGGTCTTGCCGTTCTCTTGGTTGATTTGCACACGCAAGGCTTCCAGATTGGTGATGTCGGCCTCGTCGTTGTTGGTGACGTGCGGAATCATCACCCAGTTGCGGTGCAGGTTGGCGCCGCTGATTTTCTTGATGCGTGATAGCGGTCGCGGCTCGATAGGGCCGAACTTGGCAAAGTCCACCTGCGGCCACGGCAGCAGCCCCAGCGCCGCGCCACCGGCCGCGCCCTGCTCTTGCTGCGCCTTGGTTTGCGTGGCGCCGGACATCACCGCCTGGGTGAAGTTCTGCACGTCTTCCTGCGTGATGCGGCCTTTGGGGCCGGTGCCCTTGACTTCGGCCAGCGGTACGCCCAACTCGCGGGCGAACTTGCGTACCGAGGGGCTGGCGTGGGGGAGTGTTTGGCTCCCTCCCCCGTTGGCGGGAGAGCCAGCCCCCGCGAGGGCGGGGGGCTGGGGTGGGGGCGCGGCGGTTATTGCGGGCGCAGCGCTCACCGGTAGCACTGCGGCCCCCACCCTGCCCTCCCCCAGAGGGGGAGGGGAAGAAGAGGCCGCCTCCAGCAGCAGAATCAGCGACCCTTCGCTGACCCGGCCGCCGAGCTTGACTTTCAACTCTTTTACCGTGCCGGCGGCACTCGACGGGATTTCCATCGACGCCTTGTCGCTTTCGACGGTGATGAGCGACTGCTCCATCTTCACCGCATCGCCTGGCTTGACCAATATTTCGATCACGCCCACGTCCTTGGAGTCGCCGATGTCCGGCACTTTCACTTCGACCAATGCCATGTTTGTCTCCCTAAGCGTTAAGCGTGCAGCGGATCAATCTTGTCGGCGTCGATGCCGTACTTGCGGATCGCCTCCTGCGCCCGGCCCTTGGGCAGCGCGCCTTCCTGCGCCAGCGCATGCAACGCGGCGACGGCGATGTAATGGCGATCAACCTCGAAGTGCGCGCGCAGTCGGCGGCGGAAGTCGCTGCGGCCAAAGCCGTCGGTGCCCAGCACCGTGTAGTTGCGCGGCGCGCCGTTTTTGCCGTCTTTGGGCAGATGGGGGCGAATCTGCTCAGCGAAGGCTTTCACGTAATCGGTCGAAGCCACCACCGGCCCGGCGTGACGGCTCAACTGCTGCGCCACGAAGGACAAGCGCGGCTTCTCAGCCGGGTGCAGCAAGTTCCAGCGTTCGCACGCCTGGCCCTCGCGCGCCAGTTCGTTGAAGCTGGGACAACTCCACACGTCGGCCATCACCTCCCAGTCGTCACGCAGCAGTTGCTGCGCGGCCAGACTCTCGCGCAGGATCGAGCCGGAGCCGAGCAACTGCACGCGCTGCGCGCCACTGCCGCCGGGCCGGCACAGGTACATGCCCTTGATGATCTGCTCCTCGGTACCCGCTTGCAGGCCGGGCATGGAGTAGTTCTCGTTGAGCAGGGTCAAATAGTAAAAGACGTTGTCCTGCTTTTCCACCATGCGCTTCAAGCCGTGGTGCAAGATCACGCCGACCTCGTGCGCAAACGTCGGGTCGTAGCTGACGCAGTTGGGGATCAGGCCGGCCTGAATCTGGCTGTGGCCGTCTTCGTGCTGCAAGCCCTCGCCATTGAGCGTGGTGCGCCCCGCCGTGCCGCCCAACAAAAAGCCGCGCGCCTGGATGTCGCCCGCCGCCCAGGCCAGATCGCCAAAGCGTTGAAAGCCAAACATCGAGTAATACACGTAGAACGGGATCATGATCCGGTTGCTGGTGCTGTAGCTGGTGGCCGCGGCAATCCAACTGGCCATGCCGCCGGCTTCGTTGATGCCTTCTTGCAGAATCTGGCCGGCCTTGTCCTCGCGGTAGTACATCACCTGGTCTTTATCGACCGGGGTGTAAAGCTGGCCTTTGGGGTTGTAGATGCCAATCTGACGAAACAGCCCTTCCATGCCGAAGGTGCGCGCCTCATCGACCAGGATCGGCACCACGCGCGGTCCCAGCGCCTGGTCGCGCAGCAGTTGCGTGAGAACGCGCACGAAAGCCTGCGTGGTGCTGATCTCGCGGCCTTCGGCGGTGGGTTCCAGCACGGCCTTGAAGGTCTCCAGCGGTGGAACAGTGAAGCTCTCGTCGCTTTGCGCGCGGCGTTGCGGCAAATAGCCGCCCAGCGCCTGGCGGCGCGCGTGCAGGTACTTCATCTCCGGCGTGTCATCAGCCGGTTTGTAATAAGGCAGCTTGTCCAGCTCGCTGTCGGGCACGGGAATGTTGAAGCGGTCGCGGATGTAGCGGATGTCCTCGTCGCTCAGTTTCTTGGTCTGGTGTACGGTGTTCAGGCCCTCGCCGGCCTTGCCCATGCCGTAGCCCTTGACGGTCTTGACCAGCACCACCGTCGGCTGCCCCTGGTGGTGAAAGGCGGCGTGAAAAGCGGCGTAAACCTTTTCCGGGTCGTGCCCGCCGCGGCGCAACTCGAACACTTCCTCATCGCTCATGTGCTCGACCAGCTTAGCCGTCTCCGGGTATTTGCCAAAGAAATGCTGGCGCACGTAGGCGCCGTCATTGGCCTTCATGGCCTGGTAGTCGCCGTCCAGCGTCTCCATCATCAACTGGCGCAGCTTGCCGCTTTTGTCTCGCGCCAGCAGCGAATCCCAGCCTTTGCCCCACAGCAGCTTGATGACGTTCCAGCCAGAGCCGCGAAACCCGCCTTCCAACTCCTGAATGATCTTGCCGTTGCCGCGCACCGGGCCGTCCAGCCGCTGCAAGTTGCAGTTGATGACGAAGATCAGGTTATCCAGCCCCTCGCGCGCGGCCAAGCCGATGGCGCCCAGACTCTCGGGTTCGTCCATCTCGCCATCGCCCATGAAGGCCCAGACCTTGCGCCTTTGCGTGTCGGCAATGCCGCGCGCGTGCAGATACTTCAGAAAGCGCGCCTGATAAATCGCCATCAGTGGCCCCAGCCCCATCGACACCGTCGGGAACTGCCAGAAACCCGGCATCAGCTTCGGGTGCGGGTAACTGGGTAGGCCCTTGCCTTCGACTTCCTGGCGGTAATGGTCAAGCTGCGCCTCGGTCAGCCGCCCTTCCAGATAAGCGCGCGCATAAATGCCGGGCGACGAATGGCCTTGCAGATAAAGCAGATCGCCGCCGTGCTCGACCGTCTCGGCGTGCCAGAAATGGTTGAAACCCGCGCCCAGCATGCTCGCCAGCGAGGCGAACGAACCGATGTGCCCGCCCAAATCGCCCCCTTCGGGCGGGTTCAACCGGTTGGCACGCACCACCATCGCCATCGCGTTCCAGCGCATGTAGGCGCGCAGACGTTTTTCGATAGCGATGTTACCGGGGCAGCGTTCCTCCTGATCCGGTTCGATGGTGTTGACGTAGCCGGTCTGGGCCGAAAACGGCATATCGATGGCATGTTGCCGCGCGTGCTCCAGCAACTGCTCCAGCAAAAAGTGCGCACGCTGCGGTCCTTCACGCTCGATCACGGCCGACAGCGCATCCATCCATTCGGCGGTTTCGCGGGCATCGAAATCAACCGGCGGGCCAGCCGGAACTTGAAATTCTGCGGACATTGTCTTTGTCTCCTGTAAAAGTCCATTGTGAACGACAGGCCGATGATCGCACAGGTTGGACTTAATTTCAAATGATAATTTTATTTTTTATATTGCGAAATAAAATCATGGGCGTGTATACACCAGCGTTCCGTAGCGCTGGCGTGAACATACTGCCGAAAACCGTGCCTCTTAACCTTGACACGAAGAAGATTGCCGACGGACAGCCAAGCGCGAAGCGCCTACGGGGATGTCATGACAGAAGTGTCCGACACATTGGCGCCCTGGTCACGCAGTTGGTTTCCATTTGGAGAAGCGTTAAATGGGAAATCTGGGATGAAACGCCGTCCATGCCCGATGCGCGCCGCGCGGTAAATCAGCATTCGCATCACCGTCTTGCCGCAGGCTTTTGCGCATTTCATCGCAACAACGGCGCCAGGTAGCGCCCGGTGGCGCTGGCGGGATCGGCGGCCACCTCTTCGGGCGTGCCTTGGGCGACTACGCGACCGCCGCCGTCGCCGCCTTCGGGGCCTAAATCGATGATCCAGTCGGCGGTCTTGATGACGTCAAGGTTGTGCTCGATCACGACCACGGTGTTGCCGGCGTCGCGCAGTTGTTGCAGCACTTTGAGCAGCAACTCGATGTCGGCAAAGTGCAAGCCAGTGGTGGGTTCGTCCAGCACGTATAGAGTGCGGCCGGTGTCGCGCTTGCCGAGTTCCAGCGCCAACTTGACGCGCTGCGCCTCGCCGCCAGACAAGGTAGTGGCGCTCTGACCCAGGGCGAGGTAGCTCAAGCCGACGTCCATCAGCGTTTGCAGCTTGCGCGCGATGGCTGGCTGGTCCTTGAAGAAGGCCAACGCCTGTTCCACCGTCATGTCCAGTATTTGCGCGATGTGACGGCCTTTCCACTGCACTTGCAGAGTTTCGCGGTTGTAGCGTTGGCCGTGGCAGACGTCGCAGGGTACGTAGACGTCGGGCAGAAAGTGCATCTCGACCTTGACCACGCCATCGCCTTGGCAGGCCTCGCAGCGCCCGCCGCCGTTGGATTGCGGCACGTTGAATGAAAAGCGCCCAGGGCCATAGCCGCGCTCGCGCGCGGCGGGCACTTCGGCCATCAACTCACGGATGGGAGTAAACAAGCCGGTGTAGGTGGCCGGGTTGCTGCGTGGGGTGCGACCAATCGGGCTTTGATCGACGGCGATAACCTTGTCCAGTAGAGCCAGTCCTTCAATGGCGCGGTACGCAGCCGGTTCGGCATGGGCGCGGTGAATTTCGCGCGCGGCGGCGGTGTACAGCGTGTCGTTGACCAGGGTCGATTTGCCCGAACCGGACACGCCTGTGACGCAAGTCAGCAGGCCAAGCGGAAAGTCAACGTCGACGTGCTTCAGGTTGTGCCCGCACGCGCCCAGCACGCGCACGCGGCTATCGGCCCCGGATGCGCTCGAACGATGCCGCCGCGCCGGGACAGGGATGCGGCGCTGGCCGCTTAAAAACTGGCCGGTAACAGAGTCCGGCGCGGTGGCGATCTGCGCATAGCGCCCCTGCGCCATCACCCGCCCGCCATGCACGCCAGCGCCGGGGCCGAGGTCGATGACGTGGTCGGCCGCGCGCATCATGTCCTGGTCGTGCTCGACCACGATTACCGTGTTGCCCAGATCGCGCAGGTGTTGCAAGGTGGCAATCAGGCGGTCGTTGTCACGCTGGTGCAGGCCGATGCTCGGCTCGTCCAGCACGTACATCACACCGCTCAGACCGCTGCCGATCTGGCTGGCCAGCCGGATGCGCTGCGCCTCGCCGCCGCTCAAGGTGTCGGCGCTGCGTTCCAGGCTCAGATAGCCGAGGCCGACGTCGTTGAGAAATTTCAGCCGGCTGTCGATTTCGCGCACCACCTTGGCGGCGATCTCGGCCTTGGCGCCGTTCAGCCGTAGAGTATTGAAATACGCCTGCGCTTCGCCTAGCGTGACATGGCTGATCTGATAGATGGCGCGCGCCTGACTGCCCTCGCCGATGCGCACGTGGCGCGCCTCGCGGCGCAGGCGCGTGCCACCGCACTCGGCGCACGGCTGCTGGCCGCGGTAGCGTGCCAGTTCCTCGCGCACCACGGGAGAATCGGTGTCACGCCAGCGCCGTGCCATGTTGGGCAGGATGCCTTCAAACGGATGCTGCTTGGTGACTTTCTTGCCAGCAAAGTTGCCACTTTGCATCGCGTAGCTGAACTTGATCGCCTCCTCGCCCGAACCATACAGCACCACCTGACGCACGTGCTCGGGCAGCGCCTCGAACGGCGTATCGACGCTGAACTTGTAATGCTTGGCCAGACTTTCGATCAGCGAGAAGTAGTAGCTGTTGCGCCGGTCCCAGCCCTTGATGGCGCCGCTGGCCAGACTGAGCGACGGAAAAGCGACCACGCGCTCGGCGTTGAACACCTCGGTCACGCCCAGGCCGTCGCAGCCGGGACAGGCGCCAGCCGGCGCGTTAAAGGAGAACAGGCGCGGCTGAAGCTCGGCAATCGAATAGCCGCACACGGGACAAGCGAACTTGCTGTTGAACCCATGCTCCTTGTCGCCAGCGTCGGCATCGCCGTCCAGCTCCAGCGCGATTGCGCGCCCATCGGCCACGCGCAACGCGGCTTCCAGGCTGTCGGCTAAGCGCGCGGCAGCATCGGGGCGGACTTTCAGGCGGTCGATCACCACGTCGATGTCGTGTTTCTCGGCCTTCCTCAGCGTCGGCAGATCCTGCGCCTCAACCACCCGGCCGTCGACGCGAAAACGCACGTAGCCCTGCGCCTGCATCTGCGCGAACAATTCGCCGAACTCGCCTTTTTTCTCGCGCGCCACCGGCGCCAGAATCATCACCCGCGTTTCGGCCGGCAGCGCCAGCACGTGATCGACCATCTGGCTGACAGTCTGCACCGTCAGCGGTTGATCGTGCTCAGGACAATACGGCGTGCCCGCACGGGCAAACAGCAGGCGTAGGTAGTCATGAATTTCCGTCACCGTGCCGACGGTGGAACGCGGGTTGTGGCTGGTGGCCTTCTGCTCGATGCTGATAGCCGGCGACAGACCGTCGATCACGTCCACGTCGGGCTTGTCCATCATTTGCAGAAACTGGCGCGCGTAGGTCGAAAGACTCTCAACGTAACGGCGCTGCCCTTCCGCGTACAGCGTATCAAACGCCAACGACGACTTGCCCGACCCCGACAACCCGGTAATGACTATCAGCCGGTTCTTTGGAATATCCAAATCGATATTCTTCAGATTGTGCGTGCGCGCGCCGCGCACCCCGATGCGCGGCGCGCGCAAAGCGGCCGCCAGCGGCAAGCCGTCGTCGGCATCCGCCGGGGACTGCGGTCTGGGAAGGTCTGTCATCGGCAAGCTCCGGGCGCAAGGCAACCTGTCATTATCGGATTTCGGGCTTCAGTCGACGCCTTGCTGCGCCGCTCGCACAGTACGTGCCTGCCTTACTGCCTTACTTCCTGAATTCGTGAGCTGAAGAGGAAAAACACATCACCATGCGGGCGAAACCTCTCCTTCTTGAGGTCACGGATTCGGATTACTTGGCAGCGCCCAGCTTCGATTCCGTGCCCGCGATCAAGCGCTGGATGTTTTGGCGGTGCCGCCAGATCAGCAGCAGCCCCATAGCCACCATCGCCAGCGTTTTGTGACCGGACGCCTGCCAGAGCGCACCGTCTCCCAGCAAGTACCACGTCGGCGCGCACACCGCCGCCGCAATCGCGGCCAGCGACGAATAACGCGACAGTACGGCGACGATGAGCCAGGTCGCCAGCACCACTGCGCCCAGCCAAGGGTTGAAGGCCAGCAATACACCCGCCGCCGTCGCCACCCCCTTGCCACCCGCAAAACGGAAAAACACCGGCCACAGGTGCCCTGCAAAGGCCGCCAGGCCCGCCAGCGCCTGCGCGCCGTCGCCCAGTCCGTAAGCCGCGCCGAACCACTGCACCAGCATCACCGGCAGCCAGCCCTTGAAAGCATCCAGCAGCAGCGTCACCACCGCCGCGGCCTTCGATCCCGAGCGCAACACGTTGGTCGCGCCGGGATTGCCGCTGCCGTAGGTGCGCGGATCGGACAAGCCCATCGCACGGCTAACGATGACAGCGAAACTCAGCGAGCCGATCAAATAAGCGGTCAGCGTCGCCAGTAAAGGCTCCAGCATATTGATTCCTGAATGAAGAGCGTAATACGCTCGATGAACGGACAAAGAATTGACGCAAAAAAGATGACCCGAAGGACATTGCCCCGCAACAAATGCCTTACCTGTTCCTGATTTGCGTAAGCCGCGGGAGATTCATTTTGCCAGCCATCGGCGGCGGCGACTCGAACGCCGGCTCCTGCTGCAAGCCTGTGAGAATGAGTCCAGCGCGTTTTGGCGGCATGAGCGGGCGCGATGAATTTATTCACAGACTCTCAGCCTAAAATGTCCCGCTCAAACAACCTTCAACGCCATGGCAACTCATCTCGACCTTGAAGAGCAGGAACAGCTTGACGCGCTCAAGCACTACTGGAACCAGTGGGGACCCTGGATCACCTGGGCGCTAATCGCTGTTCTGGCGGCTTACGCGGGCTGGAGCGGCTGGCAATACTGGCAGCGCCGACAAGCCGCGCTGGCAGCGGTGCTGTATGACCAGATTGACCACGCTGTCCAGGCAGGTGACGCAGCGCGGGTGCGCAATGTGCTGGCCGATCTGAAGGACAAGTATGGCGGCTCCACCTATGCCTCCCAAGGCGCCTTATTGGCTGCCAAGCTGCTATCCGACAAAGGCCAGCCGGCCGAGGCCAAGGCAACGCTCGTCTGGGTGGCCGAGAAAGCGCCGCTGGATGGTTTGCGGGCCGTCGCGCGGTTGCGCCTGGCTTCACTGCAAACGGGCGAAAAGGCGTATGACGAAGCGCTCAAGACGCTGTCGGCCAGCTTCCCAGCCCAGTTCGTCTCGTTGGCGGCTGATCGGCGGGGCGACATCCTGCTGTTGCAGGGCAAGCGAAGCGACGCCGCGGTGGAATTCGGCAAGGCGTATCAGGGACTAGGAGCCGGTGCGGGCGAGTACCGCCAGTTGGTCGGCTTCAAGCTGAACGCGCTTGGCATTGATCCCGATGCCGCAAGCGCCCGCGCCACAACGGGAGCCACCTCATGAGCGGCCCGAAACGTTTGACCGCCATCGGCGGCGCATTGTTAGCGGCAGCAGTATTGGCCGGCTGCGGCGGCGGTTCAGTGCGCCCCAAACCTGCCGAGTTGAAGCCGGTCACATCGACGATTGGGGTGCGGCAAGCCTGGTCGGCACATGTGTCGGCGGTCAACTTCCCATTGCAGGTGCATGCCGCGGGCAGCCAGGTACTGGTCGCCGGCAGCGACGGCACGGTAGTGACGCTGGATGGCGCCACCGGACGCGAGCTAGGGCGCGCCCGCGCTGGCGCCGAATTGACCGGCGGCGTCGGCAGCGATGGCCGCGTGGCCGCCGTGGTGACGCGCGACAACCAGGTGGTAGCGCTGGAAAACGGACGCAAACTATGGAGCTACCACCTGACGGCACAAAGTTACACCGCACCGCTGGTGGCCGGGGGGCGCGTGTTCGTGCTGGGAGCAGATCGTTCGCTGACGGCGCTGGACGGCGGCAACGGTGCGCTGTTGTGGCGCACCCAGCGCTCAGCCGAGCCGCTGGTGCTGCGCCAAGCCGGGTTGTTGATGGCCGTTGGTGACACGCTGGTGGTTGGCGTGGCCGGACGCATGATCGGTATCGATCCCAACACCGGCGACGTGCGCTGGGAAACGCCGGTGGCAGTGGCGCGCGGCGCCAATGACGTAGAAAGTCTGGTCGATCTGGTCGGCGGCGTCAGCCGGCAGGCCAATGTGGTGTGTGCGCGCGCATTCCAGGCCGCGGTGGGTTGCGTAGACGCCGCCGCGGGCACGCTGTTGTGGAGCCGCCCGGCCAGCGGCTCCACCGGCGTATCGGGTGACGGCGAGCGCGTGTACGGCGCCGAATCGGATGGCCGCCTGCTGGCGTGGCGCGCCGACACGGGCGAGCGCGATTGGGCGGTTGATTCACTGCAATGGCGCGTGCTGACCGGCACGCTGGTACTGGGCCGCTCGGTAGTCGTAGGCGACAGTACGGGGCTGGTGCATCTATTTTCGCGTCAGGATGGCCGCCCGGTAAACCGGTTGACCACCGACAAAACCGGTGTGGCCGCCACACCGGTGGCGCTCGGCAATACGCTGGTAGTGCTCACGCGCGGCGGTGGTGTGTATGGCTTCGTGCCCGAAAATAACAAATGACTTCGCCTGTAGTCTGGGGTGCATGACGGAATGACCGCACCTGCGGCGCATGACGAAATAATCTGCTCGGCTACGCGCCAACAACGCGCACCTCAAATCATGCGCCGCCGGTGCCTCACCCGAGCGCAGCAAAGTCATTTGCCATTTGTCATTCGCGCATGAAACCCGTCATCGCCATCATCGGCCGGCCCAACGTCGGCAAATCGACCCTGTTCAACCGTCTGACAAAAAGCCGCGATGCCATCGTCGCTGACTTTGCCGGTCTGACGCGAGATCGTCATTACGGCCAGGGACGGCTGGGCCGGCGCGAGTACATCGTCATTGATACCGGCGGCTTCGAACCCGACGCCGCCCTCGGCAGCATCTTGCGGGAAATGGCCAGACAGACCCGGCAGGCGGTGGCCGAGGCGGATGCAGTGCTGTTCGTGGTCGATGCGCGCGCCGGCCTGTCGGCTCAGGAGCATGAAATTGCTGGCTACCTGCGCCGCCTGGGTAAGCGCTGCCTGCTGGTGGCCAACAAGGCTGAAGGCATGCGTGAGGGCGCGCAACTGGCCGAATTCCACGAACTGGGGCTGGGCGACGTGCTGCCGGTGTCGGCCGCACACGGACAGGGCGTGCGCGGTATGCTGGAAGCGGCGCTGGATGCGCTCGACTGGCCGGATGAGGACGAAAACACAAACACCGAAGCCAATCAGAACCTGATCCGCTTGGCCGTCGCGGGGCGGCCAAATGTCGGTAAGTCAACTCTTATAAATACTTGGCTTGGAGAAGAGCGATTGATCGCTTTCGATCAACCAGGCACGACCCGCGATGCGATCACGGTGCCCTTCGAGCGTGACGGCCAGCGCTTCGAGCTCATCGACACTGCCGGGTTGCGGCGCAAGGGCAAGGTGTTCGAGGCAATCGAGAAATTCTCGGTGGTCAAAACATTGCAAGCCATCACCTCGGCAGGTGTCGTGTTGCTACTGTTGGACGCAATTCAAGGCGTGACCGAGCAGGACGCGCACATCGCCGGCTTCATTCTCGACAGCGGGCGCGCAGTTACTTTAGCAGTCAACAAATGGGATTCAGTGAGCGCATACCAGCGCGAGTTGGTTCGGCGTTCGATTGAGTCACGGCTGGCGTTTCTGAAGTTTGCCGAGATGCACTTCATTTCGGCGCGTAAGCGCCAAGGTCTGGGGCCGTTGTGGACATCGCTCATCCGTGCCCATCAAGCCGCCCGGCGCAAGCTGCCGACGCCGCAACTCACCCGCTTGCTGCTGGAGGCGGTGCAGTTCCAGCAACCCAAGCGCGTCGGCATGTACCGGCCCAAACTGCGCTACGCGCACCAAGGCGGGGTCAATCCGCCGGTGGTGGTGGTGCATGGAAACTCACTGGAAGGCGTGACTGATAGCTACAAACGTTATCTGGAAGGGCGCTTGCGCAAGGCGTTCGAGCTGACCGGCACGCCGCTGCGCATCGAGATGAAGTCGGCGCACAACCCCTATGCCAAAGAAAATTCCTGAGCTTCAAGTGTGGGTTCTTCCGCTGCCGCACGAGCGCCTTTTGGGATAAGATGCAAGGTGCGAATGGTGGCTGCGGGCCAATATAGGGCGAGTATTTGCTTTCTCAGAAGTTCGCAAAAAAACTCCATGTACAGTGTCCCAAACCACATTGGCAACGGATTTATGCATGGGGTTGCAGCACAAGGCGCCATCCTTGTGGTAAGTTCGACTTCTCTCAACATTTCTTTGAACACGGAGAAAATATCGTGAGCAATAAAGGGCAGCTCCTACAAGACCCGTTTCTCAACACCCTGCGCCGCGAACACATCCCGGTCTCCATCTACTTGGTGAACGGCATCAAATTGCAGGGCCAAATTGAATCTTTTGACCAGTACGTCGTGCTGCTGCGCAACACGGTCACGCAGATGGTCTACAAGCATGCCATTTCGACCATCGTGCCGGGCCGGGCCGTCAACTTCTCGACCAATGCGGACAACCAGGAGCCGGTCTAGGAATGTGCGTCGTACTTCGCGAATCGATGATCCTAGAAACGGCAGTTGACCGCTTGGTATCTTCAGAAAAGCCGCGCCAGCGTTGATTTTCGGACCTTCGATCACACCCGCCTTTTGGGTGAGAACGCTACGCACCCGATCAGGCTGCCCTCGGGCGCGCTTGCGGCGTTGCTCCTCGCCTAAGCACACGAGTGCGTGGCCTTGGTCGCGCCTTGCCAGCCCACCTGATGACGACTCAGCTCGGGCGCGTTCAACTGCCGTTTCTAGGATGATTCGTGAGCAGCGCCCCTAAAACTGCGGCGTCCGCGTTGCCTGCCGCCGCTTCACCCGAGCGCTGTGCCGCCGTGCTGGTGGGCGTTGATCTCGGCGCACCGCATTTCGATGGCGAACTGCAAGAACTCGGCCTATTGGCCCAGACTGCGGGGCTGCACCCGGTGGCCCGGCTCACCTGCAAACGCAAGGCGCCCGACGCGGCGTTGTTCGTGGGCAGCGGCAAGGCGGAAGAAATCCGCCTGCTGGCGCAGACCGAAGGCGCGCAGGAGGTGCTGTTCGATCAGGCGCTCAGCCCGGTGCAACAGCGCAATCTGGAGCGTGCCATCGGCCTGCCTGTTAATGACCGCACACTGCTGATTCTGGAAATCTTTGCTAGACGCGCGCGCAGCCACGAGGGCAAGCTCCAGGTCGAACTGGCACGGCTGCAATACCTCAGCACCCGGCTGGTACGCCGCTGGTCGCACCTGGAACGCCAGCAAGGCGGCATCGGCGGGCGCGGCGGGCCGGGCGAAACGCAGATTGAGCTGGATCGCCGCATGATCGGCGAAGCCATCAAGCGCACCAAAGAGCGTTTGCTCAAGGTCAAACGCCAGCGCCAGACGCAGCGCCGTCAGCGCGCGCGGCGCGAGACTTTCAACATTTCGCTGGTGGGCTATACCAATGCCGGCAAATCGACACTATTCAACGCGCTGGTCAAGGCGCGCGCCTACGCCGCGGACCAGTTATTTGCCACCCTTGACACCACCACGCGGCAGTTGTTCCTAGGCCAGACCGGGCGTTCGGTATCGCTGTCGGACACGGTAGGCTTCATTCGCGATTTGCCACATGGCCTGGTGGACGCTTTCGAGGCCACACTACAAGAAGCGGCGGACGCCGATTTGCTGCTGCACGTAGTCGATGCCGGCAACCCCGCCTTTGCCGAGCAGATGGACGAGGTACAGCGCGTGCTGGCGGAAATCGGCGCCGACGGGCTACCGCAACTGCTGGTGTTCAACAAGCTCGACACTATCGAAGACACGCGCCGCCCGCCGGTATTGCAAGACGCAATCGAGCTGGACGGTCGCCGCCATACCCGCATCTTCGTCAGCGCCCGTTCGGGTGAAGGACTGCCGCTGCTGCGCGCGGAACTGGCACGCCGCGGCAGCGCCCGCGAGGGGGTTGCTGCGATTGGGCACAATGACGGGTTGCATAGCCGAGAAAACACCGACGAATGAACGATCTTTCCCGCGCCCCGCGTCCGGCCACATGGCCCGCGCGCATCCGGGGCATGTTCAACCTGAACGATCCGCGCTGGGGCCGCGGCGACGAGCCGTCCAATCACGACCCGCAGCAACATCCCGATGAGCCGCCGCACCGTCCCGAGCAAGGGGGGCCGCCCGATCTGGACGAGTTATGGCGCGATTTCAACCGCAGGCTAGGCGGCCTGTTCGGTGGCGGCGGACATGGACGCCGCGGAGGCGGCTTTGAACCGCCTGATATGAAAGGAGCCGCCGGCATCGGCATCACTCTGATTGTTGGTTTGGCGGTGCTGATCTGGTTCGGCACCGGCGTATTCACGGTGCGCGAAGGCGAGCAGGCAGTAGTCACCACGTTCGGCAAATTCGACTCAGTGCGCAAAGCCGGCCTGAACTGGCGCTGGCCGTGGCCGATTCAGCGTGACGAGATCGTGCGCGTAACGCAGATCCGCTCAGTCGACGTCGGCGGCGACAGTATCGTCCGGGCCACCGGCTTGAGCGAGTCAGCCATGTTGACGCAAGACGAGAACATCGTCGAAATCAAATTTGCCGTGCAGTACCGCCTGAACGACGTGCGCGCCTGGCTGTTCGAGAGCGAAAACCCTGACAAGGCCGTCGTGCAGGCCGCCGACAGCGCCGTGCGCGAAGTCGCCGGGCAGATGACCATGGACAACGCCATGACCGACCAGCGCGACCAGATCGCTCCGCGCGTGCGCGATCTGATGCAGAAAATCCTGGATCGCTACAAAGTCGGCGTCGAAGTAGTGGCCGTCAACATGCAGCAAACCGGCGTGCGCCCTCCGCAGCAGGTCAAGGATGCCTTTGACGACGTCATCAAGGCTGGCCAAGAGCGCGAGCGCGCCAAGAACCTGGCCCAGGCCTACGCCAACCAAGTGGTACCGCTGGCCACCGGCGCCGCCGCGCGCCTGAAACAAGAAGCCGACGGCTACAAAGCGCGCGTCGTGGCACAGGCGCAAGGTGACGCGCAGCGTTTCAACTCCATCCTGGCCGAATACCAAAAAGCGCCCCAGGTCACGCGTGAGCGCATGTATCTGGACACCATGCGCGACATCTACAGCGGCATTGGCAAAATCATCGTCGACGGCAAATCGGGCGGCAACCTGATGTACCTGCCGCTCGACAAGGTGATGCAAGCCGCCGGCGCCGCGCCCGCCACCGCCGCGTCCCCCGCGGAAGCAGCGCCCGCCCCCGAGTCGGACACTGCCGACGCGCGCGCACGCGACAGCGCGCGCGGTCGCGAACGTGAATCGCGATGATGAAACACGAGGAAAAACGGTTGCCGTCCGGCGTTTCGCGCTGGGCGTGAAATCCGAAAAAAAGTATTCACGCGCCGCCCCACGCTCTAGGCAAAACTGACATGAACAGATTGGTAATTTCCGTCATCATCTTCATCGCCGGGTTGGCGCTGCTGCGCGCCGCCGCATTTGTGGTCGATCAACGCCAATTCGGCGTGGTTTACCAGTTCAACGAAATCCAGCGCGTCATCGCCCAGCCGGGGTTGAACTTCAACATACCGTTGATACAAAACGTCGCCTACATGGACAAGCGCCTGCTCATACTCGACAGCGCCGACGCCGAGCCGATGCTGACCGCCGAGAAACAGCGCGTGGTTATCGACTGGTATGTGCGTTGGCGCATTACCGACCCGCGCGCCTTCGTTCAGAACGTCGGCCGCGACGAAGACGCCGGCGCGCAGCAACTCAACCGCGTGGTACGCAGCGCCTTCCAGGAAGAAATCAACCGCCGCACCGTGCGTGAATTGATCTCCACCCGCCGCGAAACGCTGATGGCCGATGTCAAGCAAGAGGTCACCGCCGTCGTTCAAGGCACCAAGTCCTGGGGCATCGACATTGTGGACGTGCGTATCACCCGCGCCGACTACGCCGAGTCGATCACCGAATCGGTCTACGGCCGCATGCGCGCCGAGCGCCAGCGCGTGGCCAACGAACTGCGCTCCACCGGCTTGGCCGAAGGCGAGCAAATCCGCGCCGACGCCGACCGCCAGCGCGAAGTCACCGTCGCCAACGCCTACCGCGAAGCCCAGAAAGTGCGCGGCGAAGGCGACGCCGAGGCCACCCGCGTCTACGCCGAAGCTTTCAACAAGGACCCGCAGTTCGCCGAGTTCCACCGCAGCCTGGACGCCTACCGCGCCAGCATCGGCAAGCCCGGCGACGTGCTGGTGATCGACCCGGCGGCGTCGGACTTTTTCCGCAACCTGCGCACTCCGCCGTCCGCGCGGCACTGAACCGCTGAGAGCCTGTGAACGGCGACACTCTGCTGGCCGCGCTCGGCCTGGCGCTCATCATCGAGGGGGCGATGCCCTTCATCGCTCCCGGCGCCTGGCGTCAGGCGTTCAGCCAGTTGCTGCAAATGCGCGATGGACAGATTCGCTTCTTCGGCCTGCTGGCGCTCGGCGGCGGATTGGCGCTGTTGTGGCTGGCGGGTTGATGAAAATTCTCAAAAACCGCTGGCTACGCCGACGCTGATCGCTGTGGCACGCCCGGTAGAATCGCCTTTTTAACAGCCCCGAGAAAGCTGACCCTAGCCATGTCCGCCTGGCTTTTGCCGGATCACATCGCCGATGTATTGCCCTCCGAGGCCCGGCACATCGAGCAGTTGCGCCGCCGACTGCTGGATACCGCCCGCGGCTACGGCTACGAGTTGGTGATACCGCCGTTGATTGAGCACCTGGATTCGCTGCTCACCGGCGCCAGCGAGGCACTGAATCTGCAAACCTTCAAGCTGGTCGATCAGCTTTCCGGCCGCTCGCTCGGCCTGCGCGCCGACACCACGCCACAGGTAGCGCGCATCGATGCCCACTTGCTGGGCCGCCAAGGCGTCACGCGCCTGTGCTATTGCGGCCCGGTGCTGCACACCCGGCCCGAGCGAGCCTACGCCACGCGCGAGCCGTTGCAGTTTGGCGCCGAGATTTATGGCCATGCCGGTCGTCAAGCCGATCTGGAAGTGTTGCTGCTGGCGCTGGACTGCCTGCGCGCCGCCGGGATGGGAGAGCTGTCGGTGGACTTGACCGACGCCCGTATCGCGCGCGCGCTGTTGGCCGGCGTGATGGTCGACGCGCAAACACTGAATGCCGTGCACGCTGCGCTGGCCGCCAAGGACGCCAGCAAACTGGCGCGGCTGACACAAGACTTTCCCGCCGCTTCGCGCGCTGGCTTGCAGACACTGATCGGTTTGTACGGCAACGCCGAGGTATTGGGCCAGGCTGAGCACGCCCTAGCGAACATATCCGGCACGGCGGGCGTGCTATCCCAACTGAGATGGCTGGCAGACCAACTACAAGGCGTGCGCATCGGGTTCGACCTGGCCGACGCGCGCGGCTGGGGCTACTACACCGGTATGCGTTTCGCCGTTTACACCGACGGCGCCGGTGACGCCATTGTGCGCGGCGGCCGCTACGACGGCGTGGGCGCGGTATTCGGCCACAAGCTGGACCGCGAGCGTCCGGCAGTCGGCTTCAGCCTCGATGTCAAGCAACTGGCGCGGGTAGCCGATAACCCGCCAGCGCGTGCCGCCGTTCGTGCGCCTTCGAGCGATGCGCCTGACCTGAGAGCGGCAGTGGCGGCGCTGCGCGCGCGCGGCGAGACCGTGGTCTGCGCGTTGCCAGGGCCAAACGGAGAAATCGATGAATTTGACTGCGACCGCGAACTGATCGAGGACGCGGGACAATGGATTGTGCGGGCGTTGTGAAATAACCAAATGACGCCAACTGCGCCGCCTAAGCGCGTCACCCGAGCGCGACGAAATCATTCGTCATTGCAAATACACACGAACACCACACACATGAAACCCACCACCGGACGCAACGTCGTCGTCGTCGGCACCCAATGGGGTGACGAAGGCAAGGGCAAGCTAGTCGATTGGCTGACCGAAAGCGCGCAAGGCGTGGTGCGCTTTCAAGGCGGCCACAACGCCGGGCACACGCTGGTCATCGGCGGCGTCAAGACCGCCTTGCACCTGATTCCCAGCGGCATCATGCGGCCCGGCGTGACCTGCTACATCGGCAATGGCGTGGTGCTATCGTGTGCCAAGCTGCTGGAGGAAATCGCCGGGCTTGAACAAGCCGGCGTGCGGGTACGCGAGCGCCTGCGCATCAGCGAAGCCTGCCCGCTGATTTTGCCCAGCCACGCCGTGCTCGACGTGGCGCGCGAGGCCGCGCGCGAACACGGCGGCAGCGAAAAAATCGGCACCACCGGACGCGGCATCGGTCCGGCGTATGAGGACAAAATCGCCCGCCGCGCACTGCGAACGCAAGACTTGAAGCACCCCGAGCGCTTCGCCGCCAAGCTGCGCGAATTGCTGGCGCTGTACAACTTCGTGCTCACCGGCCTGCTCGATTCGGCGCATATCCCGTTCAATGACGCGCTGCTGCCGTACCTGAAAAACGGCGAACTGCAATTCGACCCCATCTACGCCGAAGCCATGCGCCACGCCGAGGCCGTCAAGCCCATGCTGGCCGACGTGTCGCGCGAGCTGAACGAGGCGCACCGCGACGGCGCCAACCTGCTGTTCGAGGGCGCGCAAGGCACGCTGCTGGACGTCGATCACGGCACCTACCCGTTCGTCACCAGCAGCAACTGCGTGGCCGGCAACGCGGCGGCGGGCGCGGGCGTAGGCCCAAGCCTGCTGCACTACGTACTGGGCATCACTAAAGCGTATTGCACACGCGTGGGCGGCGGGCCGTTTCCGACCGAACTGGACTGGCAAACCAAGGGCACGCCGGGTTATCACATGAGCCAGGAAGGGGCCGAAAAAGGCGTCACCACAGGCCGCCTGCGCCGCTGCGGCTGGTTCGACGCCGCGCTGCTCAAGCGCAGCGCTCAGGTCAATGGACTGTCGGGCCTATGCATCACCAAGCTGGACGTGCTCGATGGCCTGAAGGAGTTGCAACTGTGCGTCGGCTACGAGCTGGACGGCGAGCAAATCGACATCCTGCCATTGGGCGCCGACGACATCGCGCGCTGCAAGCCCATCTACGAAACCCTGCCCGGCTGGAGCGAACGCACTGTCGGGGTCACCCGCTATGAACAATTGCCCGTCAACGCGCGGTTGTATTTGCAGCGCATCGAACACGTCGTAGGCGTGCCAATCCACGTCATCTCCACCAGCCCTGACCGCGACCACACCATCATGCTGCGGCATCCGTTCCTGCCTTGAGGGGCGTCACCGATGCTGACCGAGGACGGCAAACACCTGTACGTCAACCACGAGCAATACCACGGTCTGCTCGAAAACCTGGCGCTCAAGGTGCGGCAATCGGGCTGGCGCTTCGATACCATCTTGTGTCTGGCGCGCGGCGGTTTGCGACCCGGCGACATCCTGAGCCGCATCTTCGGCGTGCCGCTGGCCATCATGTCCACCAGCAGCTACCGCGCCCAAGGCGGCACGGTGCAAGGTCATCTGGACATCGCCCGCTACATCACCACGCCGCGGGGCCAAATCGCCGGCCGCGTGCTGCTGGTCGACGACCTGGCCGACACCGGCGTTACCCTGCAAGGGGTGGTGGACAAGCTGCGCGATAACTACCCGTCCATCACCGAGTTGCGCACGGCGGTAATTTGGGTCAAGGGTTGCTGCGCCTTCACGCCCGATTTCGCGGTCGAATACTTGCCCACCAACCCGTGGATTCACCAGCCGTTCGAGCAATACGACAGCCTCACGCCAGAAAAACTGCTAGAAAAGTGCAAAACTTGAGACGAGGCCCTGGCTTGCTACTCAAAAAATAGCGGCCCGTGTCTGTCCATGCAGCACAAAGGCTCTGTTGTTCATAAAATCACCATCCATGCAAGCCGCCTGGATGATCGCTGCCTCGTTTTTTTTCGCCGGTATGAGCGTGTGCATCAAATATGCCTCGTCCCATTTCAGCCCGCTGGAAATCGTCTGTTACCGCGGCGCCATCGGCATTGTTTTCATGTGGACGCTGGCGCGTTCGCGCGGCGTGAATCTGTACACCAGCGTGCCGATGATGCACGTGTGGCGCAACATCGTCGGCGTGGCGGCGCTGACGGCATGGTTTTACGCCATCGCCCACCTGCCGCTGGCCACCGCCATGACGCTGAATTACATGAGCGGCGTATGGGTAGCGGCGTTCTTAATCAGCGGCACATTGCTAAGCGGCCGCGTTACCGACATTCGCCGCCAAGGGCCGCTGGTGCTGGCGGTCATGGCCAGCTTCGCCGGGGTAGTGATGATGCTGCGCCCGACGCTGGAACAAAACCAATTATTTGCCGGCCTGATCGGGCTGATGTCGGGATTGATGTCGGCATTGGCCTACATCCAGGTAGCGGCGCTGGGGCGAGTGGGCGAGCCGGAGGCGCGCACAGTGTTTTACTTTTCGCTCGGAGCGATGCTGGCCGGTGGAGTAGGTATGTTTTTTTTCGACTTACACCCGCTCAATTCGGTGCAAGCGCTATGGCTGCTGCCGGTCGGCGTATTGGCAGCACTGGGGCAGTTGTGCATGACGCGCGCCTATACACAAGGAGCGACGATGGTAGTGGCCAACCTGCAATACTCGGGCATCGTATTTGCGGCGTTGTTCGGGCTGGCACTGTTTGGCGACCGGATTCCACTCATCGGCTGGCTGGGCATGGCCACCATCGTCGCCAGCGGCATCGTCGCCACCGTCCTGCGCGCTCGCGCGCTGCCCAATCCGCCCGCGGAAGAGCATTGACATGGCCTACTACACCCACCTGATTTCCGCCGGCCAGTTGCAAGCGCTGCAAGCCGGCGGCGCGCCGCTGATGGTGTTCGACTGCAGTTTCGACTTGGCTGAGCCGGCCAAGGCCGATGCGGTATACGCCGAGCGGCACATCGCGGGCGCGCGGCAGGCGCATCTGGAGCGCGACCTCAGCGCCCATACTCCCACCGAAGCGCTCAACGGCGGCCGCCACCCATTGCCTCGGCGCGAGCAGTTCGCCGCCTGGTTGTCGCGCGTCGGCTTTACCAACGCCATGCAAGCCGTGGTGTACGACCGCAACGGCTGCAACTACTGCGCCCGCCTGTGGTGGATGCTGAAATGGGCCGGCCACGACGCCGTGGCGGTGCTCGACGGCGGCCTGCAAGCCTGGCAAGCGGCCGGCGGCGCGCTGGAATCTGGCTCGGCGCCCGACGTCGCGGCGGCGTCATTTCAACTCCGCCCCATGCTGCGCCGCTTGGCGCTAATCGACGAGATTGCGGCGCAATTGGGCAGTTCACGGCAAACGCTGATCGACGCCCGCGCCGCACCGCGCTTTCGCGGCGAGGTGGAACCGCTCGACCCAGTTGCCGGCCACATCCCTGGCGCGCTGAACCGCCCGTTTAGCGACAACTTCGACGCCAACGGCTGCTTCAAGCCGCACGACCAGCTACGCTCCGAATTCGAGCGTCTGCTGGCCGGGCGCGACCCCACCGGCGTAGTGAACTATTGCGGCAGTGGCGTCAGCGCTGTACCCAATGTGCTGGCAATGGAGCTGGCCGGCTACGCCCCCACAGCGTTGTACGGCGGCAGTTGGAGCGAGTGGAGCCGCACGCCCGGCCTGCCGGTAGCCAGGAATTGATTGCCCTAGTACTCCGTTCCACCAAAAGGTTGACATGAAATCGCGTCTTTGTCCGTCATGCTGCGTTGCAAATCCTCGCAATACCACTCGGTATTGCTCCGGTTTGTGCCTTGCCTGACGAACAAATCCATCGATTTCATTTGTCAACCTTTTGGTGGAACAGAGCACTAGGCGAGCATAGCAAGTCGGCCTTTGCAAAATTCATCCCAGATTTCCGATTCGCTGACCTTGTCCTATGCGAGCGATCTGGCCTTGTCGCTCAGTATGTCCTGCAAGCGCAACTCGGCCAGCGGTCGCGCCGTCCATATGGCTTGCAGGGCGGCGGCGTCGCGGGGCAGTAGTAAGGCGCGCAGCAAAGGGAGCAGCGGTGTTGCGGTGGGGTCGGCCAGCAGGACGTGGCGGGGCACTTCGTTTTCGGTGCGGGTGGCCAGGGGGCCGATCCAGTCCAGCGTTTGCAGGGTATCAAGCGCGGCGGCCAGGTGCAGTGTGTCGGTGCGCAGCGCGGTGGCCAGTTGCGCTTGTGTCTGGCCGTGTTCGCCGCGCGCGCGGGCGCGTTGCAGTTGTTGCACGATTTCAAGCGCCAGTTGAAAGTCCCACCCCGGTGTGCCGCCGTGCCGCAGGTTTTTGTGTTTCATGCCGCGCAGCAAGCTGGGCAGGTAGGCAGCGATGATGGCGCCGCATAGCACGATCATCCACGACAGATAAATCCACAGCAGCAAAATCGGCACCGTGGCAAACGCGCCGTAGATGACCGAATAGGTGGGGATGCGGCCCAGGTACCAGCCCAATGCCTGCCGCGCCAGTGTCAGGCCCAGACATGCCAGCAGCCCGCCTGCGCCGGCATCGCGCCAGCGCACTGGGGTGTTGGGGACGTAGCGATACAGTAGTGTCAACGTGCCGCCGAGCAGCAGGAATTGCATCAGCGCGAAGCCGGCGCGGATGCCGCCGGGCATGTTTGCCAGCCCCGGTACCCAGCCGCGCGAGCGCGTGAGCACGTAGGACATGGCGGCAGCGCTGGCGGCCATGACCAGCGGCCCGAGCGTGAGCATGGCCCAGTAGACCAGCACGCGCTGGCCGATGGGGCGCTGGCGCCGCACGCGCCAGATGTCGTTGAGCGTGCGGTCGATGGTCAGCACCAGCGACACGGCGGTAAAGGTGAAGAACGCCAAACCGGTGATGCCCAAGGCGCCGGCTTTGCTGGCAAACTGGGTCAGGTATTCCATGACGTTGTTGGCAATGCCGGCTGGAATCAGGCTGTGGGTCAGCCACCGTTGCAGCGATACTTGCAAGCGGCTGAACAATGGAAAGGCGGTGAACACCGACAGCACCACCGTGAATAGCGGCACCAGCGCCAGCGTGGTGGTGAAGGTCAGTGAACTGGCCGATAGACCCAGCCGGTCTTGCCTGAAGCGCGCCCACAGCATTGCCAGCGTTGGAAAGATATGGAGTTGCCGCACGTTTTGCTTGAAGGCATGGACGGTGCTGGTAAGCCGTTGTCGGGGCGCTTTCAGGTTCATGGCCGCTATGATCCTAGTGTCCTGGGTTAGAAGTTCGTGAACAAAAAATCTGCCGAAATCAGTGCCAGGCAAGGCGCAAACCGCAGCAATACTGCGTGGTATTGCGAGGATTTGCTTGCGCCGCATGGCGCTGATTCTCGGTAGATTTTGTTTGCGAACTTCTAACCCAGGACACTAGACTCCGCAGTTGACCGCTTGCTACCTCCAAGAAAACCTCATGGACACTGACGTTCCGTGCTTGGATCACCTTCACCTCTTAGGTGACCGCGCTACGCACCCGATCAGGCCGCCCTCGGGCGCGTCCAACTGCGGAGTCTAAGCTGATGCCAGCGCCCATGTTCGATTCTGCCGCCCTGCCTTGCTCTGCCACGTCCGCCGTGCGGGCAACGCGCGCGGCGGCGGTGCTCAGTCTGCTGGCGCTGATTGCGCTGTGCTTGGCGTGGGAGTTGTGGCTAGCGCCGTTGCGACCGGGCGGGTCGTGGCTGGTGTTGAAGACGCTGCCGCTGTTGCTGCCGCTGCCCGGACTGCTGAAGTGCCGCATGTTCACCTACCGCTGGGTGGCGCTGTTCGTGTGGCTGTATTTCATTGAGGGTGTGGTGCGTGCATACGGCGACGGGGGATTGTCATCGCGGCTTGCCCTGTGTGAAGTGCTGTTGGTGCTGATACTGTTTGCCGCGTGCGCGGCGCACGTGCGTCTGCGTTTGCGCCATGGCAGGCGCGAGCAGCCTCCGTTTCAATAGCTTTCAGCGTGACGAACCCGCTTTTCTCTTTGCCTGGCACGCTTGGCCGCATCGTGGGCGCCGCCCACGTGCTGACGGACGGTGATCTGAGCGGCTACGAACGTGATTGGCGCGGGCGCGAGCGTGGCCGCGCTCTGGCGGTGGTGTGTCCGGCCAACGTCGGCGAGGTGGCTGCCGTGGTGCGCGCGTGCGCCGCGCTTGGCGCGGCTATCGTGCCGCAGGGAGGCAACACCGGCTTGTCGGTCGGCTCCACTCCCGACGGCAGCGGCACGCAAGTCGTTCTGAGCCTGCGGCGTATGAACGCGGTGCGCGGTATTGATGCAGCCAATTTCGCTGTCACCGTCGAGGCTGGCTGCGTGCTGCAAGCGCTGCAAACCGCCACGCGTGAAGCGGGTTTTTTGTTTCCTTTGAGTTTGGCGGCTGAGGGCAGTTGCACCATTGGCGGCAATCTGGCTGCCAACGCGGGGGGCACGCAGGTGCTGCGCTACGGAAATGCGCGCGAGCTGTGCCTGGGGCTGGAAGTGGTGACGCCGCAAGGCGAGGTGTGGGACGGGCTAAGCGGGCTGCGCAAGGACAACACGGGCTACGACTTGCGCGATTTGTTCATCGGCAGCGAGGGCACGCTGGGCGTTATCACCGCCGCGACGCTAAAGCTGTATCCCCTGCCCGCGGCCCAACTCACCGCATGGGCGGCGGCGCCGTCCTTGCAGGCCGCTGTCGATCTGCTTGGGCTGGCGCAGCGGCAATTGGGCGCGGGGCTGACCGGTTTCGAGGTTATGGGGCAGTTCGCCCTGAGTCTGGTGGAGAAACATTACCCACACCTGCGCCCGCCGTTGTATTGCGGTACGCCCTGGTGCGTGTTGCTTGAAAACTCTGACCATGAAAGCGAGGCCCACGCCCGCGCCCAATTCGAGCATTTGCTGCAAGCCGCGCTGGAGTCGGGCTGCGCCACCGACGCGGTGGTCGCCGAAAGCATCACGCAAGCCAAGACGCTGTGGCAGATCCGCGAAAGCATCCCGCTGGCGCAGGCCGCGGAAGGGCTGAATATCAAGCACGATATCAGCCTGCCGGTGTCGCGCATTCCCGCCTTCGTGACCGAGGCCGACACTCTGCTGGCGCACCGGATTCCCGGCGTGCGGCTGGTCAATTTCGGTCATCTGGGCGACGGCAACCTGCATTACAACGTGCAAGCCCCGCTCGGCGCGGATGCGGCACAATTTTTGCGCGAGCAGGAGGAGCGCGTCAACACCTTGGTGTTCGACGCCGTGGCGCGGCATCAAGGCTCGATCAGTGCCGAGCACGGCATCGGCAGCCTGAAAGCGGCCAAGCTGCCGCGCTATAAACCCGCCGTGGCGCTGGATTTGATGCGCGCCATCAAACGGGCCATCGACCCGCGGGGCATCATGAATCCGGGGCGGGTGCTGCGATAGCCGTCTTGGTATGTCCCGTCCTAGTGCTCCGTTCCACCAAAACCCTTACATGAAATCGCGTCTTTGTCCGCCATGCTGCGTTGCAAATCCTCGCAATACCACTCGGTATTGCTCCGGTTTGCGCCTTGCCTGACGAACA